>NZ_JAKZJU020000002.1 GCF_022809315.2 Mesosutterella faecium
ATGAAGCAGACAGCCGCCGTCGGCGCGCTCACTGAAATTGCTCTTCACTCATCGGACTACGGCCGCATTGTTGATGCGTTTCATGCGCAGTGGGGATGGGAGACGCTTGGAGCTCCCGGGCTTGGAGCCAAGGTTGCGGACTGGTACTGCGCCAAGATGATGCAAAGCGTCACATTCGGGCGGCTGCTGATCGCGCCCACGGGCGGTACGGCCGGACTTGCCGTGGGAGGAGTCTTCGGAGATCGCCCCGTCATAGGCGGGGATGCGCGCCTGCCGGAGCGCCGCGCGGCGCTGGAAAAGGAAATTGCCGCTCAAAAGGGCGGTCCCGAGACGATTGCACTTTACGACCACATCTCCCGCATCAACGAGCATCTGCGGCGCCAGACCCGTGAAAACGGGCGGGTCTTTGCGGCTGAACTTTATTTTCTCTGGGTTTCGCCGGATTACCGCGGCTGCGGGCTTTCAAGACGCCTTCTCAACGCTGCCATGAAAGCGATGAAGGCGCGGCGCGTAAAGAACTTCTGCCTTTTTACTGATACGAACTGCGACTGGAAGTTTTATATGCGCGATCCCTGGGTCGCCTGCGGTCGTCAGCCTTGGCCCGACGTGCCGGGCATGAGAGGAGGCGCGGGGCTGATGTTCGGAGCCTCGCTCTGATTCGCCCGCCAGGCCTCCGGGCATACTGACCTGCCTTATGGCTGGGGATTTTCACTTCCGACGGCACTCAAAGAGGCATGCCAGCAAGTGAAGAGGCTGGCCTGGATATTGAAAGTTCCCGGTTTCCGTCTTATCTGAAACTGGCATTTGGACAAGGGGCTGTTCGTCGTCCCCGCTTGGATGCTTTGGAAGCCTTGGCCGGCGACCTGTCAGGCCCGGACGTCAGGGGGTGTCTTCCCTTGTTCCCTGGAAGGTGAAAGCTCCTCCTGGTTTTGCACGCAGGCTTATATGGTTTGCGACCGGCTCATCGGCCGGGCGGCACTCAAGAAAAACCAGGACTTCAAAGGAGCGCCGCGCCTTTGCGCAGAAAGCGCTGCGGCCCATCGGCCATCACATCAGCCTCAGGCTGGTCCCTGCGGGATCAATGCGGCGGGGCCTTATCCGTGTCGATGTAAACGCGCCTGTCGACCGGCGAAAGAGCTTGTCCGCAAAAGAGACACGACCTCTTTGCAGCCGGCAGCCCGATCGCCGCTTCGAGGAAAGACCGGTCTGTCATCGTGTTGAATATGGTCCGCTGGTTCTTCACGGAATAACGGGAAGATCTGCTTCAATGGTGCCACACTCGCCTTCATAAGCGGGCCGCAACAAGCCCATAAAAGATTTTCTGGATAAGGTGGGGATTCGAGGCTGAAGAAAAGACGAAAGGCGGTGAACGCCGTTAAGATCATTAATGCCGCCACAACTGTTAATGCAGCGACGCTACCGTCGTGAATGTTTTAGCAAACTCAATCTTGTCGCCAAAACTTGATTTTATGTCCCAACTCCGCTACCCCGGTTTTCTATTAAGAATTTGAAAAGCAATGAAGACGCAAACATCCACATTGACCTGAAGCCTGTGAGCGACGCTGCCTGCCCTGAATGTGGGAAACGGTGTTCTTCTATTCACGAAAGCGCTGGACGGATTGTCAGAGAAGCGCCGTTGCTGGCACGGAACCGGTATGCGTTCATTTTGAAGCACGTCGGGTGCACTGCAACTGCGGCCGTCACAAGATGGAATCTCTGTTCTGGGTCAGTCCCCGCGCCAGAAAAACGAATCTGATGGTCGCCAACATTCAGTCCCTTCTGCGACTCTGCGTATCCATCAGCGAGGTACCTGCCCACTGCCGCCTTGGCGGGGAAACCGTCAAGGCCTGCGACAGGGTTCTCCTCAAATATCTGTTCCAAAATACCGATTTCAACGGGGGAAGCGTCTGGCTATTGACGAATTTGCTGCCCATAAGGGGCATCGGTACGCAACGGTTGTCATGGATCTGGACACCAGTCGCATCCTGTGAGCGGAAATGGGAAAAAGCCGTAGAGACTGAACTGTCCCCACTTTGTGAGACAGAATTAATTGAGCGTCGGAGTGGTTTTACCTGTTACCGCTTCCCTGAATTGTCAGGGGGAGCGGTAACTTAATTTCGTTTGAATGCGTTTCTCATTGTAATAGGCGCAATAGGCTTCAATTTCCCGCCGGGCCTGGTTAAAAGTCAACAGATTTTTGTCAAAGCGCTTGTCCGGGTGGTACAGCCACTCCGTCTTCAGCGTTCCGTTCCAGCCCTCCATGACGGCGTTGTCCCAACAGTTCCCTTTGCGTGAATAGCTCTGCTTAAAGCCGTAATCCCGAGCTTGTTTCCTGAACATCGGGCTGGTGTACAGCACTCCTTGGTCGCTGTGCAGCACAGCCGGTCCGCTGGCCACCGCCTTAAGCGAGTGGAGCGTCTGCATCGCAAGCGCCATATTTTGGCAGGGGCTCATTTCACAGACGACGATTTCGCGAGTGCAAAGATCCATAACGAGCGAAAGATAGAGCCAGCCAGTTTTAGTTGGAATATAGGTCACATCCGTCACAAATACCTTGCCCGGCTCCTGTTGAGTAAATTTGCGATTCAGCGTGTTCTCGAGAACAGTCCCGTCGGTCAGCCGCCCCTTTGTGAGGCTGACTCTGTATGTGCTCTTTCTTCGAATCACGGCCTGGCATCCAAGTTCCTTCATGGCGCGTGCGACTTGGTTGTGTCCGGGTTTTCGTTCATGGCCATCCATGCGAAGGGCTGCCGTCATCCTTCTGACGCCATATCGTCCTTCGTGGCGTTTTTGGAGCACTTTGATGCGATCGCCAAGAGCCTTAGCCGCGAGCACTCTTTTACCAGGATTTCCAATACGGCGGTAAAAGGTGCTCCGGCTGGCACCTGCAATTTCGCAAGCTCGGGCAACGGGTACCCCGCTGCGATGTGCGCTCTTAATTGCCGAATCAAGGATGGCACATTGTTTTTTTTGAGCCCGGATGCTCGTCTATGGACTTCAGCAGGCAGTCCAGGACAATCCGCTGTTCCTCAATGGTCCTCCGGGCTGTCTTAAGTTCTTTGGCCACATTTTCTTTGCCGCGGGATGCAGTTGTTTTATCAGGCATGTTCTTGATCTCCGGGGCTTGGCAACGGACCCCTCTTTTGAGGATGGGAGCGCCGAACTTTTCAACGTTTTGCACATACCGACGTACATCGCTGGCGCTCATCCCCAAAGCACAGCCCGCCGCATTGTACGATTGACAAACAGCGTACACCCTGACAGCCTGCCACGCCATGGCTTCAGTTCTTTTCCGCCAGCTGTTATCCAGGCTCCATGAAACATCACCACGATCAAATGCCGCTTGCCAGTTTTCTACGCTAATGCGGGCCAATCCCAGCTGTTTTGAGATCGTAAAGGATCGAGCTCCCTGCCTCAGTAACGTCAATACTTTTTGACGAATTTCAATCGAGATCTTTTTGGACATGAAAATCCCCAGAAAGTGTCTCACCTTCTGGGGACAGTTCAGACCGGCCGTCTTTCTCCGAGGGTCTCCTTTTAATACAGCCGTTTTTCTCATGCCTGCTGATGAGGCGGGAGAGATAGCTTTTGTCGACCCGCATCGTTTTGGCGATAAAGGCCGCGTTGCAGCCTTCATTCGAGTAGATTTCGTAAAAGATCCTCGCGGCTGTCACTGGGTATTCGGAGCCGCGGTAATGGTCGCCGAGTAGGTTCATGGCCGGCATGTAGAAGCGGTTGAAGGCGCGGACGCGGTGCACGATGGCGGAGGTGCCGTCCCCGCCCAGTTCGGTGGCTTGAACTGACATGGAAGACTGGTTATTTAGTTGATCAAGGCAACTGATTTGACCGCAGCGCTCAGTCTGAGGCGGAGCCATCCGATGCCATTTACAGCCATTGTTTAAATCATATTTCGATTGTTTTTTGATATTTAAATAATTTGAATATTTGAAACCAGGCTTTCTGTTGTGCAGCTTTTTATCGGTCGGGCTCCTGGAGCTGCACCCATGCTCCCCACTCGGGGAAGCATTCCCTTCCTGCTCCGTTCGGTGTGACCAGCCAGATGACGGGCAGGCCCGGGGCATCAGGGAAGGTCCCGTAGCCGTCGGTCGCGTAAATCAGGGCAGCGGGCGGCTCTCCCTCTTTCGCTGTTTTGCCCCGCACCCATTTGAATACCGGCCGAAAGTCCGTGCCGCCCCAGCCCGCTATGGTCCACTGCTCCTTCGGATTCGGAAAATCCCAGGCCTCGAATTCCGAGACGCCCGCAATGTCTGCATCGGCCTGAAGGACCGTGAGGCGGCAAGGGAAAGTCTCGCGGAAGGCCTGAAGCTCAGAGAGGATCTGGCTGATTTCCTCATCCGACATGGAGCCCGAGGTGTCGATTGCGAAAACGATCCATCCCAGGGCCGGGGCGCCGCATGAGGGGAGGTAGAGTCCCTGGGAGATGAAGCGCTTCGAGGGCGGAAAAAGCCTCCAGTCGGTCTTGAGCGTTTCGGTCAGAAAGCGAGCGAGATGCGCGCGCCAGTTGACCGAGGGCTTTGGCCCCGCCTTTAATTCCTCCATCTCTGAGCCGGGGAAAAAGCCTTGGCTTTCCGTCTGCTGACAGAATTCGCGGCGGATTCGGGCGACGATTTTCTTCGCACTCGCGTCTTCCGCGTCGTCCTCGCTTCGGGCGAGCGTCGAAGGAAGCGACTGGGAGTCGACGAGGTCGGCCGCGGCCTCGGCGCAGGGCCCCGGGATCACCCCCGCCGGATCTTTTTCTTCGTCCCGATTCTCCGGGCGCCCTGCAAGGGGGGTGATTTCGATAGGCCCGTCAGGGGAGGAAAGAGGCGCCGGCCCGGGCCCGGCGCCGGCGGTTTTCCTGCGGGAGAGAAGGAGGTCGTAAATGGCCTCGGCCGAACAGTTTTTAAGATTTCGGGGAGGCAGCAGCCCGCCCTCTGGAATCGAAAATCCGGCGTCGGCCAGCAGGTTGTTCACGGCGTAGTCGCAGGCGATGTTCCAGGCCCGGGGGTTGCGTGCGCCCCTTCGGTCGCTGTGCTGGAGCACCACGTGCAGCAGCTCGTGGGCGAGGAGCCCGCGAAGCTCTGGCTGCGTGAGGGTGAGGGCGAACTCGGCTGACACGATGATCCGGTAGCCGTCCGTGCAGGCGGTCGGCACTCCGGCCCCAAGCACTCGGACCGGAAGCTCGAGAAGCGCCGTGGCGAGGAAGGGGCGGCGCATCGCAAGGCTCACGCGGGCCTTGAGCACGGCGTTGCGCGCTTTTTCAAGTGTTTCCTGGGAGGCCCGCTGCATGGCTTGCCTCCTCTTCAGCTCTTGAAGAGCGAAGCGTTTTCCTTCATGAACCTGCGGAAGGCGGGCTTCAGCATGAATTTGGGCGAGACCTTCAGCGTGTCGCGCGCGAGCACCACGGCGAATTCCGCGGGGAGCCTGAAAAGGAGTGCTTCGATCGTCGCAGCGCCCTGTTCGGAGCCGCCCGCACCGGAGGCGAGGTGGGTGACAAGGGCCCAGAGGTGGTCGAGCTGCTTGGGAATCGGAGCGCCCTCGGGGTCCTTGAGCAGAGCCTCTATTTCACGTGCGATCGCGGCGTTCCCGGCAAACGCCGCGAGTTCGGCCGCGGGGCCCTCGCCCACAATCCCGGGGAGCACGTCGCGCGCCTCTTTGATCCCTCCGAATGCCTTCAGGGCGTCGGAGGCCATTTCCCAGGACCTGGGCGTCGCAAAGGCGGCGCCTTCCCCAGGCTTTGTGTAGAGGAGCTCCGAGCGGTAGCGCAGCAGCCCTATCACCTCAGGGCGCACGCGGTGACTGAACGCCCATTCGCTCCAGCTGTGGATGTCGGGCTCGAGCGTGAGGTGGATGAAGCGGTTGGCAAGCGCCGAGGACAGCCTGAAGGTCACCGCGCGGTCGGACGCGCGGTTGCCCGCTGCGATGATCCTCCAGCCCGGGGGCAGCGCGTACTCGCCCACGCGGCGGTCGAGCACGAGCTGGTACATGGCGGCCTGGACGAGCGGAGGAGCGGCGTTGATCTCGTCCAGGAAGAGGACTCCGGGCTTCATCTCCGGGGTCGGCAGGAAGGCGGGCGGGCACCAGAGGGCCCGGCCGTCCTTCACCATCGGGAGACCCCGCAGGTCCGTGGGGTCAAGGAGCGAAGCCCGCAGGTCAACCACGGGCAGCTTCATCTTCGCCGCCGCCTCCCTCACGATGGAGCTCTTTCCGGTGCCGGGCGCGCCCCAGATGAAGGCGGCCCAGCGGGCTGCCTTAAGCAGTTTTTCCAGAACCTCTGTCAGCCGGCCGGCTCTCATTTTTCCCTCCCGCGCCGGAAGTCCCGGCGCCGATGCCGCCCTTACATTTCCGCTTGAAAAAAAACTACTTCCCCAGCCTGAAAAAAAGCTTAATTAAGCGATAGGGACTTGCCCGACTGCCGGGGAAATCCGCGCCTTGCTAACATAAATTCCATCCCCCTTCCTTCCGCAAAAAATCAGGTTTTGCCGGCGATTCGCCGGCTGAGGGAAATACGCCGGGGAGTCTCGCCTCCTTCGGCCTGAAGGCCTCGGGAAGTCGAGTTCTCCTCAGTCGAACTGTGGCTTCACAACGCTTCATCTGCGTTCTGCTGCGCATTCCGCAGTCTGACAGTGTTTTGAAGTCCACAGGGTCGCCTTCGGAGACTCCGGAGGAAACTTAAGTGATCAGGAGGGAAGGAGGATGCACGCCTTATGAAAATACGTGGTCAGCCCAAACTGTTGAGGCGTAGTTTCCCTAACGGGGCATGCGCAAGCATGCCCCAACTTTAAAAAGCTCAAATCGAAGAATCAGCATCGAGCCGCCGCACCAGTGCGCGCGGGATCAAATACGTGGTCAGCCCAAACTGTTGAGGCGTAGTTTCCCTAACGGGGCATGCGCAAGCATGCCCCAACTTTAAAAAGCTCAAATCGAAGAATCAGCATCGAGCCGCCGCACCAGTGCGCGCGGGATCAAAACACTTGCGCGCACCCATTATTGCGGCGGCGAGCGTCGAATTTACTTTGCCGCCACAACCTGATTTCCATAACCATTCCTGCCAATACACTTGTAGCGCCAGCTCTTCGTGTGATGAGGAGGCTTCACAGCAATACGTCCGCGGTCGTCATGAGGAAGGTTTTCTCTTCCTCGCCGCCTAGTGATATTCGGGTGCGGCGGGAGCGCACTATAAACATCGCAGTTTCATAAACTTGAACTATTTACATCACCTGCGTTTTCCCGCCGCCTTGAGCCGGATCGTCACTACAACATTGGCCTTCGTGGTCCTGAGAAAATATTCTTAGCTGTTCTCCGGTTTAAGCCGCAGCCCTCGATCTGCCGGCTTTGATGGGCTGAGGTCTGTATTCCATGCCTTTCTCACAGAGTATTCTCCAGGCGATGCGGGCGTGTGTTCCGTCAAGTCAAAACCAACCACTTTTTGACGCAAAGTCCTTCGTAAGCTGGTTGGTTTTTTCAGGATGTCATGGGAACCTCCAGTCCTTATTTCATCAGCGAGTGGCTTAAGCGATAGCTTTCACCCATGTGTTTAATGAGATAGCCATGATGAGCCAGCCGGTCAATCATCGCCATCAGCAGGCGCTCGTCGCAAAAGATCTTGTTCCATTCAGGAATCGGCATATTTGTCGTTAATATCAGGCTGCGCCGTTCGTAGCAGTCGGCAATCAGTTCGAAAAGCAGGCGCGTGCCCGTTACGTTGGTGGGCAGGTAGCCCCATTCGTCAATGACCAGCAGGTCGCATTTTTCAAAACGCCGCTTCAGCCTGGGCAGCTGTCCCGTCTCGTGTGCCGACGACAGCTCCTCGACCAGCACTGCCATTCGCTTAAAGAGCGCTTTGTAGCCCAGCCTGCAGGCCTGCAGGCCAAGCGCTGTGGCAAAGTGGGTCTTGCCAGTGCCCGGGTGCCCCAACAGGATGAGGTTCTGCTTAGCCTCAATAAAACGACACTGCGTCAACCAGGCCAGGTCAAGATTCCGAGGCAGTTCCAGACAGCTGCAGTCGAAATTCTCCAGTGTTTTGGTGCGCAGGAGACCGGCTTTGACTTGATTACGCTCGACACGATCTCGGACGCGCGCGTCCCAAAGCTTTTGCAAAAGCTGCAGGACGAATTCGGCTCGATCGGTCAGGCTGATCTCTTTGTAGGTTTTCACAACGCTGGTGCCGCCAAGCCTAAGATTTAAAGCAAGTTCTCGGATGCGGGCATCTGTTTCAGCGGCCTTAGACATGCGCCCCTCCCTCCAGCTCCTTGCAGACATCAGAGAAGCTATGCGGCGGCAGATCCATGTTCCCGAGGGCATGGCTCACGCTTTTCATCGGCTTGATGCTGTCGGTCAGCTTGTCCTCAGCTCCCCGATAGGCGGCAGCAACTTCTTCAGCGCTGCGGCTGCCATAGACATCGAGCGCCAGCTCCAGCAGCGAGAGTTCGCTGACAATGTTCCTGCTTTTGACAAAGCGCTGCCGCAGCGCCCGCAGCAGCACACCGCGCCCAGGAGCGGTCAGCTGCTTAAGGTAGGCAGACACTTTTTGCGGGCAGACGGACTGGAGATAAGAGCTGTTGAAAGCGCTTGGGCGCTCGCTGAGCATTTCAAGTTCCACGCCCCAGTTGATGCTGTCCCTGCGGGTTCCGTACTGTCGGTTGTATTCGGAAACGAGCTGCCCGCCCTCGGTGAAGATGGCCAGCTTGTTCCAGAACTTCTTCACAAACGTCTTCGTCCCAGGCGGCAGGCCGACCTGATAGGAATTCGTATCGACCTTGATGCGGCAGTCCTCCGTCACCGTTGCCCGGCCCCAGGAGTGAGTCACTTCGCGTGGGGCGTCCGGCAGCGGATTCATTGCCGCCAGATCCTCCTTGAAAAGGGCATCAATTGACTTGGGTTTGTGCAGATAGTGAGGTTTCCTGGCCTCGTTGAAGCAAAATTCCGCCAGTTCTGCGTTCAGGGCATCGTAGTTGCCGTTGAACGAACGCAGCGGGCAGAAAAAATTCCTTCTCACCCACCCGACGGCATTTTCCACTGAACCCTTCTCGTTGCCTGAAGCAGGATTGCAGAACTCCGCGTCAAAACCGTAAGCCGTCATCAGGGTGAGAAAGTTTTCCGTCAGCTGGCGCGGATGATCCTTTGCGTCGTGGTTGCAAAGCCCATTGCCCAGATTCTTGCGGCGAATGACTTTAGTGACGGCTGTGCTCATGTTGTCGCAGCGAATGATCACCGGGACGCGCCCTATGCGCTTGAACATCTCCGCCAGGCCGTGGGCCAGGCACTCAAAGTTTTGTGCCGGCAGGGCGTACGCAAGCCGAAAATTTGAATGCGGGAAGCTCATCACCAAAATGTAATGGCGGCTTTCTCCGTTTTCACTGAGCATTGTTATTTCACCGAAATCAAGCTGTGCCTTGCCTGGCTGATGGAGCAGCTTGAGATGCTGGCGGCTCTGGGCCTGGCGCAGTGAGCTTCGAATGTCTTTGACCATGCGCTCGACGGTCCGGATGGATACATTGAGCGGAGGCAGATCCGCGGCAAGGCTGCCGGTTTTGATCAATTCATGAATGCGTTTGGCCGTGAGCCTGAGCTTGGGATTGGCAACAGCGCTGTCGCTCTGCAGGAGATTCAGCACGTAAGGCTGGCAGGAGTCGATCTTCTTGGCGCGTTCCTTATGGAAAGGCTCAGGAATCGATGCCTCTTTTTTGATGTACTTCATCACCGTCTCACGGTTGAATCCTGTAATTTTCGCTATTTCTCGGGTTGAGCGGCCGCTGGCGGCCAGCTTCTTGATAAGATGAATTTGGTCCATGGATAGCATTTGCGTTTGCTCCATCTGTTTGGCTGCAGTGGAGCGTGAATGATATTCGTGGACTTTGTCGTTTTAGAGAGAAAAGTGCTTCTCTCAGCCAAATATGCCGCTCACTTTCGTGACGGCACTGGTTGGTTTCTTATTGACGGTTCTGGTTGGATCCTTAGTGTCGCAAAACAGGGCGAGCTTTGCCGCGATGGCGCAGACCTTGACGCCGTATTTCTTTCCGGACGCCTTGATCTTCCGGACCCATTCGCCAAGAGCTCCCTCGAGCCTGTCAGCCATGATCATCAAAGCCGAGGCCCCCTGAACTAACATGGATCTGGGGTGTTTCGGCCCTCTCTTCGTAATGTGGCCCAGGGTGTCCCTGTCTCCGGTCGAGTTCTGGCGGGGCACAAGGCCGAGAGAAGCTGCAAACTGCCGGCTGTCGCGGAAGCGGGAGGCTTCCCCGCAGTGCGTGAGGAGAGCGCCGGCGCATTTGGGCCCAATGCCCGGGATTGTCATCAGACGCTTCGAGTCCTCGTTTGCACGCACGAGTTCGTCATACTTCTGTCCGGCCTTTTTCTCCCATTCAGAGGCCTCGAGCCAGGAGTCCCGCAGCATCAGGAGGGCTTCCTCGGCCAAAGGCGTCAGATCCTTCGTATGCGTCTCTATGAACTCCGGCAGCTGTTCGGCTATGAACCGGCTTGTTTGAGGACTGCTTAAACCATATTCGAGCAGCAGGGCGTGAATTCTGTTTCCGAATTCTATGCGGGTCTTCATGTAGCCCTGATAGATGCGCTGCAGGGACTGGAGATCCTGCTGCGCCTGGGTTTTCGGGGCCACAAAGCTGATGCCCGGAATGTACCAGGCCCAGGCGATGTAGGCGGCGTCAAGCATGTTGTTCTTCTGATGCCCGCATCTGATCCGCTTCACATCACCGGGATTCACAAGCCGTCCGTCGTGCCCCAGCGCTTTCACTTTGCGGATGAAGCTGTGGCTTCCGCCGCAGGCCTCCATCAGAACGGTGGCCCTGGGCATGTTCGTAAGCCTTTCCAGCAGCTTTTCCTTCGAAATGCGGGGCAGCTTCAGGACTATCTTCTGGTTCTTGTCATAGCCGACGACATCGCAGTGGGTTTTGGCAAGGTCGATGCCGATGACAACAGCGGGATTGTTTGAGAGGGTAGAATTCATGGTGGAGCGCTCCTTGGTTGTGTATACCTCAGTTATAGCCCCGGGCGGGGTTATGTTCTGAGAAATCAGGGCGCTCTTTTTGTTTTCAGAGACGACTTTCATGATGGATGGTCACCGCGAGTAAGGCCCCGCTGTAGGGGGCTGACCATCTCATTAACTTCCGCCAGGCCAAAGACGAATCGTCGTTTTCCTTGGAAATCCGCGACGCCGTCAATTCCCTGGACTTCGCGATTCCCCGTGCGCTTCCCCGGGGAGATCCCTTTGCGCCTTCCGTCCCGGAGGAATACTGGAAAAAAATCCGCAGCGCAGTGGAGCAGCTGTGGCCCGCCCGGGTCAGGCCCCTTTTCAAGGGCAAGGACGAGGCGCGGGCTTATCAGGAGGCCTGGATCTCTGCCGCGTATTCGCCTTTTTGGGACTGCCTGAGGATCTCCGCGCTCTGGTGCGCCGGGCAGCCGGGGCGGCAGGCTCTCCTTGAAGCTGTGCGGCAGGCGGATGCGGTGCCCCGGCAGTATCCCCCGGCCGCGAGCCCGCTGCTCAAGGCCGTTGAGAGAGGGCCCCATAACCCCTATCTTGACGAAGAGTCTGCCCTCGACAAATACAGGGAGGTCTTTCCCAAAGGCAGCTTCACCCCTCCGATCGACACCTGCATGAAGCTGGGACGCCTGGTTGTCGAAAGCCGGCGCAAGCGCCCGGCGTGCGTTTCGGCCTGGGATGTATTCCGCTGCCTGCCTCCGACTCTTCCCCATCTGAGCTGCCGCTGGCTGACCAGGACCCTTCTGGGCTTCGCCGACGCCTGCGCGAGGCTGGGCATCAGGATTAAAAAGATTCCCGCCGCCTGTGCCGCTTTTCTGGGGCGGGATGCTTCGATTGCGATCCGGAGCCCGGCGGTGAGGAGCTTCTTTCTCCTGCCGCCGAAGAAGGACTTTTCGATTGACGTCCGCGCCCCGGCCGGGATGACGCTGCTCGGGTACTTGTTTTACGCTTTCTCAAAGACAGGGGAATACGAAGCGGTCTTCATCGTGTCGGAATCATTGCTGCGGGCCTTCTCGGGCGAGCCGAAGCTTCTTAGGCGGTTCAAGGAATCCCCCGGCTATCAGCTCTTCCTGAAAGCCGCGGTACAGGAGGAGCCGACTCCGAAGGGACGGCGAGACTGGCTGGAACAGGTTGGGCCAGGCCTCCTTCCTGGTGGAATTGGCCAAGGGTGCGCGGGCTAACTGCTACTTTCCACGGGGATACCAGAGGTCCCTTCTGCTGGTGAGCTCCGAGCGGCAGAAACGGCGGCTCGAAGAAAGCGGGCATTGGCTGCGGCTTTTCGACTTGAAAGACGGCTTCCGCAAGGGCGCGGCCAATTGGAAATTCATTCTTCTGCAGGAGAGCTGGGATACTGTCTGGAACGCAAAGGATCGCCTGCAGGAAGAACTGACTGCTGAAAAGGACGCTTCGGCCTACCTGCGCTTCGTGGCTCGCCATCATCCCTCCGGGGATCTGTCCCTGGACTTTTACAACAACAAGAAGATAAAAGAGCGCTTTATTTATGATTTCCACGGCTCCCCACTTTGGGAAAAGGCGGGAGGGGCCTGTCTCGAGCCACAAGAAGCTGAAGCCCTCTGCTTCGCCTGGGGGTCTGCTTCCTTTCGGGGCAGGGCGGGGAGCCTCGCTCCGGCCCTGGAGGAGGTCGGGCCGTACTGCCGGGAGGATCTGCTTGCCCTGATGCTCACCCCCGCGGGGCTGAGGCGCTGCCGCGGGGCGCTGCTTCGGGTCCTGCCCCGGGCATCGGCGGATGCGGTGCGTCATATCGCGGACAGATGCGAGGAGGGCGTTGTTCTCCGTGCGATCGCGCTTCATGGCCCCGAGGAAGCAAGAGTTCCAGCTGCCCTCAGGGCTTACGACCAGCTTGCGCCGGGGAAAGCCGCCGCGCTCGGGCGGAAGCTTTTCCTCGCGGGCCTGCCTGTCAGGCTTGCTCCGGGATGGCTCGACCGGGGAAGCTGGAGCGCAGAAAAACTTTTCCTTGCGCTGTGCGAGCTCTGCGGAGACCCGGACAGGGCGGGCCTGCGCCAGGCGCTCGAAGCCTGCGCGCCGGAGCCGGCGGGCAGCAGGCGCCTTTCCAGGAAGGCGCGGCTTATCGTTGCCCGGCTTGCCGCCCGAGCCGCGCGCCGGTTTGAACCCGGCGAAGCGGGAGCCGCCCCCGGAGCGCTTTCTGCACGGGAGGTCGGGCTCGCGGAATGGCTTCTTCGGGAGGCCCGCTGCTGCGCCTGGGGGGCGGCCTCTTACAACGGCCCCGGGCAAAGCATCGCCCCCGCCTTGAATGAGATTGGGCCGAACTGCCGGGAAGATCTGCTTGCCCTGATGCTCACCCCCGCGGGAGTGAGGCGCGGCGGCGGGGCGCTGCTTCGGGTTCTGCACAAAGCGCCCGCAGAGGCAGTTCTCGAAATCATTGACCATTGCACCGATGTCGAAGTCCTCCAGGCGATCGCGCTTCATGGCCCGAAGGAAGCGCGGGTCCCGGCGGCCCGGCAGGCTTTTGACCGGCTAAGGCCCCAAAAGGCTATCGAGCTCGCGAAGAAGTTTTTTCTTGCAGGCCTTCCCGTCAGGCTCGCCTGGGGATGCCGGGATGTCAAGAGCTGGACTCGGGAAAAGCTTTTCCTCGCGCTCTGCGCCTCCTGCGACAAGCGGGATGCAAACGAACTGTGCGAGGTGCTGGATGTCTTCGCCCGGAGCTTCCAAGGCCCGGATGCAGAGGCCGCTGCCCGCGGCACGCTGGAAGAGGTTGCCAGGCTTGCCGCCCGGGCAGGGCGGCTCCTTGTGTCCGCTGAAGCGGGGCTTGTGGCGGGACTTTGGCCCGGCAAGCAGGCGAGGATCGTGAAATGGCTCATTTCCGCGATGGACTGGAAAGCCGCCCCGGGCTGCCGGTTGCAAAAAAGCTACCGCAGGTTCCATATCCCGAAAAAGCATGGCGGGAAGAGGCTCATTTCGGAACCGATTAAAAAGCTCAAGTTCCTGCAGCGCGGAGTCCTTGAGCGCCTGATCGCTCCCTTGGGCGCGCACCCGGCCGCGATGGGGTTTGTGGCCGGCAAGTCCATCGCAGACAATGCGTCCGTGCACTCGGGCCAGCCCGTGGTGGCGGTGGCCGACGTCCACAACTGCTTTCCCTCGGTGGCCTGGCCTGTGCTGTACCGGGTGCTTGAAAGGGACCTGGGCCCCAGGCTGGGGGCTCCCGCCTGCGCCCTCATCGCCGACCTCTGCACGCTGGACGGGGGGCTCCCGATGGGCTCTCCCGCCTCTCCGGCGCTCTTGAACCGGGTGCTCTTCAAGGCCGATGAAATCCTGGCCTCTGAGGCGAAGCGGAAAGGCTGCCGGTATACGCGCTACGCGGATGACCTCGCTTTTTCGGGAGGCGAAGGGGCGGTCGGGCTCATCGCGCGGGCGGGGTCGGTCCTCTCCGCGGCGGGGCTCAGGCTCGATCCCAAAAAATCCAGCGTCTTTCGGCGCGGGCGCCGTCAGGTCGTCACGGGGCTTACGGTGAACGCGAAGCCCGACGTCTCCCGGGACTACAGGCGCCGGGTGCGCGCAGCGGCCGACCGCTGGAGGAAGGGCCTCGAGCCTTCCTGGCTGGGCTGTCCCGTGACCAGGGAGCAGCTGCTCGGCCGCATCGCCTTCGTGAATATGACTTCGGCCGAGGAAGCCGTCCGGCTCCGCAAATGGATGAGAGAGGGCGACCGGCTCAGAGGAAAGAAAGGGAAGGCTGCATGAGCGGAGAAACCATCACAGTGGCTCTCGCCGATGCGCTTTTAGCCCTCCGTGAATTCCAGCGTCTGGGACTCAAGGCGGAAGTCCGGGAGGTCCGCGCCGCCATTCACGAAGAAGCGCTTGAAACGGATGAGAGAACCGGGCGGCTCCTGCAGCACCTGCCGCAGGCGCCGGTGCCCTTCAAGGCGGAGCGCATCGTGATCGACCTCATCCGCATTCTTGCGGATGCGAGCCGCGACACCGGGCTTGAGTTCTTTGTGAAGGACCGGAAGCTTGCCGTTTTCTCAGGGCTTTTCGTGCGGAGCGGCCGGGTGACTTTCGATTATTTCGGGCAGTCGTATTACCCGGGCCTTGCGGTCTACGGCACCCGCCTGTCTGACTGGCTGGACGGGGCGGACGAGGATTTGGAGAGTATCCGGGAAGGTCCGCGCGGCGCGGCGCTTTGCATCTCCGATGACGCCGCCCGGCTGAGAATCTTTTCTCGCGAGAACGCGCACGGCTTTGACGGGTTCAGCGGCGAAGGCCGGGTGCCTGTCCGCCTTTATTTCCGGACAGGCTCCGCACTCCGTTTCCGGGCTCTGGGCGAGAGGCCCCTCTCTTACCGCGAAGGAGCCTATGAGGTGGGGCTCTCCGCCGAAGACCTGATGGAATGCATGGCTGCAGGGTTCGAAAAGAGCGTCCTCGCCGCGGGCTGCGCCTTCATGCGTTTCCCGGATCCCGTGGATGAGGTCACTGCAGGCTGCGGCAAGGTGTTCTTGAATGCCGTGCACGGATACTCCGGCCTTGCCGTTTCAACCCATAGCGAGAAGTCTTTGTCGAGCCTTCATCCGCTGCTTTCGCTCCCAATCGATTTGTGCCCCGTCCTTTTCGAGCACTTCGCGAGCTTCACCTTTCCCAATGAAGAGGAATTCGTGCGCCTGATCTTCAGCTATGGGCGCTGAAAAGGAGACTGCCGATCTTCAGCCCCACTCGTGCTTCATGTGCAGGAGGATGAGGACGGTCGAAATGACGGCGCAGGAGAGGTGCAGCGCGAGCCACGGCAGCCCCGGGAGGAAGGCGGTGCCCCAGTGGAAGTTCGCGAGGAGCGCAAGCCCCGAGAGGTAGAGCAGCACCATGAAGAGCGCGAGCAGGAGAATCACCGCCGCGTCCCCGGCGGGCGTCTTCGTGTACTTCAGGTGCGGGAGGCTGCGGTAGAAGTCGAGGCTTGCCGCGTTGTGCCAGATAAAGGCGAGAAAGAGAATCCCCGCGATGATTTCATGGGCCATCCCCGGCAGGAAAAGTCCGGCGAATGTGAGAATGAAAAGGGCGAGACAGATGATGGCCATTGGCGAATTCCTGTGGACGGAGGAAAAGGGCTCTCCGTGATTATAAAAGGGCGCAGGAACCGGAACGAGCGGCGGGGGTGGCCCCACCTGAGGGCCGACGGGGAAAGCGGCCCGGCTTCCAGCCGGTCGCGTTTTTATAAGATTCAAAGTAATCAGAAAACAATGGTAAAAAAATATTTTTAAACTCTCGCTTTTCCCCGCCTGGGCGCTGCTCAGGAAGCGGCGGCTTCCCTGAGATTTCGGAACAGGGATCCCTTTTGCAGCAGCTCAGCGGGCCGGCCCTGCTCCGCGATCCTGCCTTTATCGAGCACGACAACCCGGTCCGCTTCCTCAGCCATGGAGAGGCGGTGGGCGATGACAAGGCACGTGCGTCCTTCCATGGGCTTTCCGAGGGCCGCCTTGAGGGCGCCTCCGTCCGGAGGTCCAGGGCGCTCGTCGCCTCGTCGAGGATCAGGACGGGCGCGTCTTTCAGTAGGGCGCGGGCTATCGAGATCAGCTGCCGCTGGCCCCCCGAGAGGCTCGAGCCGGCCTCCCCGACCGGGGTGTCGAGCCCGCGCGGGAGTGCCGCGGCCAGAGGCCGCAGCCCGGCGGCCTCGGCGGCTTTCTCAATCTCCGCCTGCGGCGCCCCAGGCCTTGAGAAGGCGATCCCTGATCGTGCGTTCGAGCAGCACGACCTCCTGCCCGACATAGGCGATCGAAGAGCGAAGTGCGGAAAGCGAGTATTCCCTGAGGCCGGTCCCGTCGAGGGTGACCCTGCCTTCCGTGGGATCGCGGAACCGCGGCAGGAGCGAGGCGAGGCTCGACTTCCCGCAGCCCGATTCGCCCACGAGCGCGAGCTTCTCCCCCGGGGCAATTTCGAGGTTCACTTGCCTCAGGGCCGCTTTGTCCGCTCCCGGGTAGGTGAGGCTCACGTTTTCAAAGGCGATGCGGCCGGGACGGGGCCCCGGCGGCTTCGTCCCCGCATCGCTCTCCAGAGGTTCGTCGAGCATCTCGAAGACGTTCGAGGCGGCTGCGGAAATGGCTGTGAAGGTAGCGTTCAGCCCCGAAAGGTTCTGAACAGGCGTCTTCAAGAGCAGCAGCGCGGTGAGGAAGGTCACGAATTCCCCGAACGAGAACTGCCCGGCCTGCGCCTGCAGGAGCGCCGCTGCGACGACGAGGGCCACTCCGGCCATGGTGATCAGCTGCGAGACCGGGGTGCCCAAGGCCTTCTTGCGGAGTGTTTCGTAGGCCGCAAGGAAGGCCTCTCGGTTGATCCGGGCAAAGCGCTTTGCCTCGAAGCCGCAGGCCCCGGCAAGCTTGACGGTCGCCCAGGCCGCGTACGTCTCCTCGACCCGGGAGATCATTTCGGCCACCATCTGCTGGCTTTGCTTCACGGAACGCTTCATGCGGAGCGAGATGATCCGCAGGGCCCACGCGAGCGCGGCCCGATTACGAAGCTGATGAGCGTGAGGCGCCAGTTCTGCCAGAAAAGGACTGCAAGGAGCGAGGCGACCTGAAGCGAGTCCCGCACGAGGACCGTGAAGGCGCCGATCGAACCCGAGAGGGCGAGGTTCGCCTCGTTCACGAAGCGCGAAGCGATGACGCCAGAGGACCACCGCGCGGCGGTTTCCTCGGGCCGGTGCAGCAGCCTCGAAAAGAGCCTGCCGCGCATGTCGCGCAGGATTTTCTGAGTCACGCGGGCAAGGAGCGCGCTCGAGCAGAGCGTGCACAGGGAAAAGAGCAGGGTGACCGCGATAAGCGCGAGCGGTGCCGCGGCGCTCCAGTCTCCGGAGCTGTAGAAGCTCAGATCGGTGAGCCGCCCCAGGAGCGTCGCCGTGAGAAACGAGCAGGCCGCCGTTCCGGTGAGAAAGATCGCCGCTGCGGCAAGCTCCAGGGCGTGGGGCCTGAGGCAGGGCAGCACCGCGACGATCACCGGGGCGAGGGCGAGGCACACGAGCAAGAGCTTCCAGTCATGCCAGAGCAGAATGGCCGTGAGGAAAATCACCTGGGCGGTGTCGCGAAAGAGGGTGATGCAGTTCTTCGCGGCGCCCGAGAGCGCCGCGTTCGCCTCGTTTGCGAACCGCGAGGCGGCCTCGCCCGCAGTGGTTTCAAGGTGGGCCTGGGCGGGCCAGCGAAGAATACGCTCGAACATCTCCTGGCGCAGCGTCTCAAGCACCCCCTGGCTCACCCGCCCGAGGAGGGTCTGGCTCATGTACATGCTCGCGCCGTGCAGCGCTGCAATGAGGACGGGGGCCGCGGGGGCCGCCCAGGCAATCCAGGCCGCGCGGCCTCTGCAATGCTCATGGGCTTGCTCCGGGGATGAAAAAGGGTCAGAGGTTTTGGCGCAAACACTAGCCGCTCCCGGAGCAAAAAAGCGTCAAGAAGACAGGGTCCGGAAAATAAGGTTATCCAATGTTTTTAAATTTTATAAAAATAGTTATACATAATTTTATAGATTTTATTTCAGCATTGGTTTATTGAAGAATTTGAAACAGATTTCTGCGAAGATTTTCACGCCGTCCGGTGCTAAGTTTGATCTCAGCCGGAACAAACGGGGAAATGGATGATGAACGATGAGGCCAAATGGCAGGCGGTTCTTGCGATGGACAGGACGAAGGACGGGCTTTTCGTCTACGGGGTGAAAAGCACGGGGATCTACTGCCGGCCATCCTGCGCTTCGAAAAAGCCGAAACGGGAGAACGTCCTGTTTTTTAACACCCCCGCCGAGGCCGAGCGGGCGGGGTTCCGCGCCTGCAGACGGTGCCGCCCGGACTCCATGGGCGGGGATCCCGGCCGGGAGCTCGCCGGGCGGGCGCGGGAGGTACTTTTGGAGCGCTTCCGCAACCCCGCCTCGGCGCGCGAGGCGCTCGACGGGCTCGGGGTGAGCCGGGAGCGGCTCTCGGAGGCGTACTGCCGGGCCTGGGGCGAGTCGCCCAAAAAAACGCTGGAGGCCCTGCGCTTCGAGGAGGCGAAAAAGAGCCTCGCCGGGGGCGTCTCGATTCTCAACGCGAGCGCGCTGCTCCACTTTGAGAGCGTCTCGGGCTTCTACGCGTTTTTTCGCCGGATGGGCGGCCTCACGCCGCGGGAATACCTGAAGGAGTGCGGGCGCGAGGAACAGGTCCTGCTGCTTGATTCGCCCCTCGGGCGGCTGAGGCTCAGCTCCATGGCAGGCCGCGTCACCGGGGTGCGGCTCGCCGCCGCGGGGGAGAAAGGCGGCGAGGATCCGGGGCCCGAGCTCTCAGAGCTCAAAAACGAGCTTCTTTCTTATTTCAAAGGAGAGTTGCGAGCCTTTCAGGTGCCCGTGGCGGCCGAGGGGACGCCCTTCATGAAGAAAGTCTGGAAGGCCCTCTCGGAAATCCCCTACGGTCAGACCATGACCTACCGGGAGCTCGCCCAGAAAATTGGCTGCCCTGCCTCGGCGCGGGCGGTCGGCATGGCCTGCAGGCGCAACCCCCTTCTGATCGTCGTGCCCTGCCACCGGGTGGTGGGTTCGAACGGCAGCCTCACGGGCTACGCGGCAGGGGTGAAGGCGAAGGCCTGGCTGCTTGAGATGGAAAAACGGGCGGCCGCGCACTGAAAAAACTGCGGGTCCTTCCGCCGAAAGGCGCAGGAGGGGCGCTGGGGAAAAAGCGCCCCCTTCGGGGAGCAGGAAGAAAAGGGAGGCAGCGGGCCGTTCAATGCTCGTCCGGCTTACTTCAGGCGCAGGGCGCGGCGGATGATGTAGTGCACGTCGGTCTGGTCGATGAGGCCGGTGACGTTCGCGGCCTGGGGGCCGTAGGCCGCTACGCGCACCTGGGTGCCCGTGTGCGTCATGTCCACCTTGTCGTCTTCCGGAACGGCCGTGCCGTAGCCGATCACCATGACGCTGCCGTCGGCTGTGCGCAGCTTCTGCGTGAGGCCCGGGCTCGTGGTGTCAAGCGGCAGGATCTGGCTCGAGTGCGCGTGGTCGGCCGTGACGATCACAAGCGTGTCGCCCTTTTTCTTTGCGAATTCGAGCGCGACCTGCACGGCTTCGTCAAGATCGACCGTCTCGCCGAACTGACCGCAGGGGTTGGCGGCGTGATCCTGCTTGTCGATCGAGGCGCCCTCAACCTGCAGGAAGAAGCCCTTGGGGCTGCCTTTGAGCAGATCGATCGCCTTGCGGGTCATCGCGGCCAGGGTCGGAATGTCACTGGTCCGCTTCGCATTGTTTTGGCAGGTCACGACAGGAACGTCTTTGGCGTAGCCCTTCTCAACCGCCCTCGGGCCCTGCCAGCGCACCGGCATATTGCCTTCGGCGAAGAGCCCGAGCAGCGGGGCCTTCTGGTTTGCGCGCTTCACGGCCGCGAGCTCGTCGGCGGTTCGGACCACCTGGAAGCCGCGCTCGCGGGCCTGCTCCATCAGGGTCTTGCCTTCCCACTTGCCGGCCTTCGCCTTTTCAGCAAAGCTCTTTGCACCGCCGCCCAGCGTCACGTCGGGACGGGTGTTGAGCAGCTGCTCGGTGATGGAGCCGAGGCCCCCGTTTTCAAGGGCGTTCTTCGGGCACTGCTTGGAGGTGCGCTCCGGGCCGTAGCACTTGCGCGCGGTCACGTGCGAGACGAGGACGGCGGGCGTCGCGTCCTGGATTTCCGAGGTGGTCACGTTGCCCGTGGCCATCCCCGCGGCCTTCGTCATTTCAATGAGCGTCCTGCGGGGATTGCCCTTGATGTCGACGCCGATCGCGCCGTTGTAGGTCTTCACTCCGGTCGACCAGGCGGTGCCCGAGGCGGCCGAGTCGGTCACGTAGTTGGGCGTGCCGGAGTCCTTGTTGAGCGAGTAGTGAGTGTAGGAGCCGGTGAAGGGCAGGGCGTCCAGCCCCTTGAAGAAGCCGCCCGCGCCGAGCGCGTAGTTGCGGGCGCCCGTGATCTCGGCGTAGCCCATGCCGTCGCCGATCATCAGAATCACGTTCTTCGGGCGCTTTGAGCTGATGAGTGCCTTGATCGCGGCGCTCTGGTCGCCGTGAATGCGGGCCGCCGCCCCGGGCTGCGTGAGGTCGCTGCCAGTGGCCGGGCGGTCCATGAGGCCCTGGGCCATGACGCCGGCGGAAAGCGCCGAGAGAACGCCGAGAGAGATCACTGTCTTAAGCATGTCTTTTCTGTCTGCCTTTTGTGTGTCGGTTGGAACTTGTCCAATCCTACGGAGGCGCTGTGACGGAAAGACGACAGTTTTGTGACGATTCAATGACCAGCCTTGGGGTGGTTTCCCAAGTTGCAGAGGCCCTCGGTTTTTCAGATTGATGGCAGGGCGGAGGTGGAATTTTTAATTTTCAGAGTTCGGAAATGCCTTTTTATCAGCAAAAAGTATTAGGTCGAATTACTCAGAAAATGGGATGATGATGTGAATTTCGATGGAATTTTATTGAAAGCAATTTAAATAAATATTTATATAAAACATATATTTATATTAAAACATTGAAAATACAAATAAACAGAATTTTTAAATTAAAAATCAAAAATATTTAAAAGATTAAATTTAAATCAATTTAACCGTTATTCTAAATATGAATATCGATAAAATTACAATAAAATCAATTATTAATAATTATTTTCGAATTGTGAAAAATAGTTTTTTGTAAAATGATAAAAATTTTAGATTTGATAAATGTCAAACTAAAAAAATCAGGCGCTCTGCAAAATGCAATTCAAGGAAAAGATCATGAATCTGGAATCGCTCACATATCGACACTTAAGAGTTTTTCTGGCTCTGTACAAATCACGCAGCGCGAGCAGGGTGGCAGAAGAACTGAAGATGACGAACTCGGCCATCACCCGGACGATCGCCTGTCTGCGCGAAATTTTTTCCGACCAGCTGTTCGTAAGGACTAACAAAGGCTTCGAGGTTACGGCCAAGGCTACGGAAATCGCTCCCTTCATCAGCCACCTGACCGAACAGTATCGGAAACTCGACAAAGAGTTTGCGGGATTTCAGCCGGATCAGTCCGAAAGCTACTTTGAAATACTGCTTTACGACGAATTCTGCTTCGCAGTTCAAAAGGTCATCCGCGAGGAAATCCTTCCGGTAGCACCGCACATGCATTTCAACGTGCGCATCCTGAACTACGACTGCGGATCCGACATCGCCAGCGGAAAAGTTGATTTTGCCGTTGTCTATGAAGGTTTCGATGACAAGCGGCTCAATTACGAATGCTTTGCGCACACCCACGACATCTACCTTCTCTTTAGGAAAGGGCACCCTCTTGAAGGGCGGACGGATTTGACTGTGGAGGACCTGGCGCGCTATCGGGTCCTCGAAATAGACAACTACGACGATCTGGCCTGCCCTCTCCTCGTGGAGGTCTGCAGACAGTACGGGGGCCAGATGGGGATCGACGAATACACCGAAAGTGTGTCGGCTGCATTCCAGACACTGGCTGAGACGGATTCCGTCACGGTGGTCTGCAACCAGTTCACGCTCAATTTCGCGGATTCTGTGAAAAACCTGAGCTATGTCAGGCTGCCTGCAGCCATCCAGGGG
This sequence comes from Mesosutterella faecium, assembly GCF_022809315.2. Lineage (NCBI taxonomy): Bacteria > Pseudomonadati > Pseudomonadota > Betaproteobacteria > Burkholderiales > Sutterellaceae > Mesosutterella > Mesosutterella faecium. Next base: position 22,510 of record NZ_JAKZJU020000002.1, read on the forward strand.
CGCATCAAGGCGATGCGCAATCAGGTGAGGCCGATCGGAAATTACGTGGTTTATGGAAACGCCAATCAGTCTCAGGCTTTCCGTTTTGTGAAGGACAAGCTTGTCGGAGGGCTGGGACAGGCCTGGCAGGCGGCAGAAAAAATGCGGAGGTGAACAGGATCGGACAATTTCAGAATCGGGTTTCAGAGCAAGATTGACTTCATTTTAATAATAAAAACAAATAAATAGGAGACAAACTATGAGAGTTTCTCGTCGTGATTTATTGAAAGGTGCGGGGGCTACTGTTGCAGTAGGCGGCCTGTCCGGCCTCATGATTGGCTCCGCGAGCGCAATGCATTCCGTTGGCGCCAATCCGGTGCTGCTTGATAAGCGCAGCGGGACGGTGAAGTACCACAGCTGCCTGAGAAACTGCGCTGACCGCTGTCTCATGAAGTTCCGCGTCCAGGACGGACGCATGACCTTTGTGAGCGGCGCCGAGGAGCAGTTCAAAACCGGAACGTGCCCCTGCGTGAAGGGCCAGACGTACGTGGAATACACCTATGCACCCGACCGGATCCTGCACCCGATGGTGCGGGTAGGGGAAAAGGGTTCCGGAAAGTGGAAGCGCATCACCTGGGACGAGGCATGGGATATCCTCGTCAAGAAAACCAATGAAGTCGTAGAAAAATACGGTTCTGAAGCCGTACTGCCGTATTCCTACTCCGGCAACTACGGTGCGATCGGCATGAGAGCCGCAGGAGACCGGTTCTTTAACCGTCTGGGTTCCTCGGTGCTGGACCGTTTGGTCTGTACGGAAGGCGGCGTCGCGGGCTACGGCAGCGTACAGGGCACGACCGACGGCCCGGATCCCGAAACCATTCCGGGGTGCGACTGCTATGTGTCCTGGGGCTTCAACGAAACCGTTTCCAACGTCCATGGCATCAAATACATCAACATGGCACGTGACAACGGCGCGAAAGTTCTGGCCGTCAACCCCAACCGTACTCCGATCTGCTCCCAGGCCGATGTCTATCTGCAGCCCCGTCCCTCGACCGACGCGTATGTGGCGGTTGGGGTAATGAAGTACATGCTGGAGCACGGGCTCGAAGACAAGGAGTTCATGGAGAAGTGCTGCATTGGCGCCGACAAAGCCGTGGCCCGCATCAATTCCATTTCCTGGGACGAAATTGTCAAGACAACGGATCTTAAGCGTGAAGAGATCGAGGAATGGGCCAAGGTCTACTGCAATGCGAAAAAAGTGATCATCCGCGGCGGCTACGGCATGCAGCGCAACTTCAACGGCGCGCGCATGACTCGGGCGATTGGCATCATGCAGGCGATGCACGGGATGTTCGACAAGCCCAACGCCGGCATCATCTATGACAATGTCCGACCGATCACGGGTATGAACCTGGACAAAGGCAGGGGTAACTTCCTGCGCAAGGGCGAGCAGCAGCACGTCAACATGACGGATTTGGATACTGCCCTTCTGGGAGAAAACCCGACCACTGAGGGGCGCAAGATCAAGCCGATCCATGAGCTCGTCATCTACAACGGCAATCCCGTCGCCGTCTCCCCGAACGTGAATCAGGTGATCCGCAACCTGAAGCGCGATGATCTCTTCGTGGTCGGCTTCGACATGATCATGACCGACTCCATGCAGTACTGCGACCTGCTGCTGCCGGCCTCCACCCAGTTCGAGACAGACGACATCATCGGCGACTATCAGTGTTGGTTCGTCCAGATCTGTGAGAAAGTCATCGAACCGCTGGGCGAATCGAAGCCGAATCTCACTTTCTTTGAGGAATGGGCCCATCGGATGGGCTACACGGATCCTGCTTTCGATGAGACGGCCTTTGACATCATGCGCGACTTCCTGACGGATGCCGCCCCGTGGTACAAGGGCGTGACGGTTGAACGGCTGCAGAAGGAAAAGTTCATTAAGCTGCCGCTGCCAGAAAGCGTGCCTGTCCGCCATGGCCAGAAGTGCGGGACGCCTTCCGGAAAGATTGAACTCTATTCAGAATCCATGAAGAAGGCGGGATTTGATCCGGTGGTCGATCTTGGATTGCCGGAAAGCGAAATGCCTCCGGAAGAAAAGAAGCTCCCCTTCCGCATGCTCTCGCCCGGCATCCCCCAGCGTGTCAATTCGTCCTTCTACAACGTGAAGTACATCCGCGCCTTCAATGCCTACGAGTGCGAAATCAACCCGGCGGATGCCAAGAAGCTGGGCATTGCGGCAGGAGACCGCGTGAAGCTTTCCAACCAGCGTGGAACCGCATACTTCATCGCGCGCCTGACCACTCGCGTGCGCCCGGGCGTGGTGAGGACAACCAAGTGCAACTGGCGCTCCACCAATCCCTTCGGTCACAACACGAACACCAACAGCCTCACGACAGGCAAGCTCTCGGACTTGGGCGGCGGCTCTGCATATCACTCGACCCGCGTTGCGGTGGCAAAGGCTTAAAGGAGGCGAACTCAAATGGCAGAAAACAAACTTCAGAAAGGCTTCATTTTCCGTCAGGAAAACTGCGTGGGTTGCGGTGGCTGCACGATCGCCTGCCAGATCCACAACGAGCTGCCGGAAGACGTCCGCTTCCGCAAGGTTGATCTCTATGAGGTGAAGGACTCCAGAGGCAGGATCCGCGACGTGTGGCTGTCTCATGCCTGCATGCACTGCTCGAACCCGAGCTGCATGGCTGTCTGCCCGGCCGGCGCATTCCTGAAGCGCGACGACGGCATTGTTGTGCTGGATCGAAGCAAGTGTACGGGTTGCGGACTTTGCAGGAGCGCCTGCCCCTACGATGCCATCGTGATCAGCAAAAAAGACGGCAAAGCGGCCAAATGCAATATGTGCATCGAACTGCTTGATGCCGGCCTGAACCCGGCCTGCGTCGACGGATGCCCGATTAAGTGCCTGAAAGTGGGCAATACGGCTCAGGTCCTCAACCAGACTCCGGATGCCTCCCGGCAGGGCATTGGCTATCGCGACGGCCCCAACAGGCCCAACATGGTCATCATCAGGAGGCGCAGATAAAGATGGTCACAAGAGAGGGATGGGCTGGCGCTCGCGACTTTTTCCTTGCGTTTAAGGAAGGCTGCCAGAACGCCGGAAAAAAGGAAACTTTTCAAAGGCTTTCCAGCTGGGCGCAGAACCATGGCGAAGAAGCCCTGGCCCGGGTTGCCGGAAAGTTTGCCGGCAGCGCCGAGGCGGCTGAGGTGGATTTCAACCGCATGTGCATCGGTCCGGGGAAGCTGACTGTCCCTCCCTATGAAAGCGTCTGGCGCACTCACACCCGCATCCTTAACAATCGCTACTCGGCGGCCGTTCTCCACTCTTATGCGGAAGTCGGCCTTGCACTGGATCCCCGCTTCAATGAAATGGCCGATTTTTTCGGCAACGAGCTGGAATTTCTGTATTACCTCGCATCGTTGCTGCAGGCTCATGAGAAAGCCGGGCATGCGGAGGTCTGTGAAGCCCTTGCCGAGGCGGCGGACCGCTTCTGGGCGGAACATCTTGGACACTGGGCTCATGATTTTCTGCTGGCCTTCGCCCAAGATGCGCAGGAAGAGGTCTGGAAGGAGTGGGCGCGGGTTCTCGATCGAAAACTGAGTTCACTTTTTGAAGGCGTCAGTCTTTCGCAAGACATGACGGGCATGGAAAAAACCATTGCCGTACCTTCAGCCAATTCAAGGAACTGCTATGCAAATCATTAAATATTTGACGGCCTTTGGACTTGGTGCCGCAGGTTCGGCCGCATGGGCTGCGGACAAGGCGGCACAGGAAACCGTTGAGCATATGCCGGAATTTTGGTCTGAGGTCCAGGAGCATGCGGTCAATGCCGATGTGCCTCAGCTGCTGGGATATCCCTCGGACCCCAGCCTGACCATGACGTACAACCCGGATGCGGTGAGCTCGGGCTATCTCGGCTTCCTGCAGGCAAGCACCACGATTGCGAATTTCATCTTCGCGGCCGTAGTGCTGGTCGCAGTCTTGTTTGCCGTATTCGTGATGATCAACGGACGCGCCAAGCTCGACCAAGGTTTCTCTGGCAAGCTGATCCCCAGGTGGTCCAAGCTGGACGTCTTCCTTCACTGGCTGACCGGCATTCCCGGAGTCGTGCTTATCCTGACGGGTCTGGTCATTGGCGCGGGGCGCTTCTGGCTTGAGCCGGCGATGTCCCCGTCCCATTTCTTTACCCTTGTGAGCGGATCCGTTCAGCTGCATAACTTCTTTGCCTTCCCGTTCCTGATCGGCGCCGTGATCATGATGGTGAAATGGATGAAGCGCCAGATGCCGGAAAAGGGCGACGCGGCCTGGTTTGCGAAGCTGGGCGGCTACATCAATCTGGGGAAAACAAAGGCCGAACATCCTGCTGCCGGCTTTGCCAACGCCGGCGAAAAGGCTTTTTTCTGGACGTTTGTCGTATTCGGCCTGTGCCTGATCGTGACCGGTCTGATGATGCTCTATCCGGCAGCTTTCGGCGGTGTCTCTAAAAACTCAGCTCTTCTCGCTCTCATTATTCACATTGTGAGTGCCATTGTTCTGAGCGCCTTCTCTGTCGTGCACATTTACATGGGCGCGGTCATGAGCGAGGGAGGAATCGAGAACATGCTCTCCGGAAAGTGCGATGAGAACTGGGCGATCCAGAACCACAGCCTTTGGTATGAGAAAGTCGCCAAGGGAAACTAACTTGGGATTTCTCCGAGATCTTTAACTCTCGACAGGGCGAGGCGCAGCTGCGCCCCGCTCTGCCGGCACTGAAAAGCAAGCAGCCATGATTGATCGAAGAACTTTGTTGAAAATGATGGCCGGCGGCATGACTCTGACGTTTGTTCCAAGCGCGGAAATTTTGGCGAAAACAAAAGGCAAACGTTACGGGATGGTTTTTGACGTCAGACGCTGCACCGGCTGCCTTTCCTGTACGGTGAACTGCTCCATGGAAAATCGGATCGGAGATGCACGGAGAAGAACGACCGTAGGACAGGTCGAACTCCGCGGCCCGACCGGCGGCGAGGCTGTGATCTCTATGCCGCGCCAGTGCAATCACTGCAGCAATCCGCCCTGTGTGCAGGTTTGTCCGACCAAGGCGACCTACAAGCGCAGCGAGGACGGCCTGGTAGTGATTGACTATGACCGCTGCATCCACTGCATGAACTGTGTTCCTGCGTGCCCTTATGGAGCCAGGCAGCCCGACAGCTCGCACAAGACTCCTCCTGAGAAGTGCAACTTCTGCATTCACAGGCTTCAGGCAGGGTTGCTCCCTGCCTGCGTCGAAAGCTGCATCGGGCATGCCCGCATCTTTGGCGACCTCAATGATCCAAATAGCGAAATCTATAAAGTGATCAGCAGCAGCAAGACATACGCGCTTCTTACTCAACACGGAACCAAGCCCAACATTTTCTATATCGGACTGCCTGACTCGGTCAAGGACGAAGTTCTGCTGAAGCTCGACAGCAATGACTGGCAGCGGTAAGGAGAAGCCATGCAAGAGAAGAAAATCAGATACGGTCTTGCCTCCGAACCTGAAATGAAGAAAACCGGGGGCACAGTTGAATTAAGACCCGGAATTCGCCTGGGTTTTACCAAATGCTTTACCTGCAACAACATGTGTGGCATCCGCTACAGGTATGACGAAAGGGAAGGGCGTCTAACACGCGTAGCCGGCAACCCTTACTGCGAGGTTGTAACGGGCGGCAGGCCTCTGCCGCTTTCTACCCCGGTGCGCAAGGCCTATGAGATGCTGACAGGCGATTCCGGTCTTTCCCATCGAGCAACCACCTGCGGGAAAGGCGCGAGCGGTCCCGATGTTCTTTCTGATCCCTATCGAATCGTCAAGGTTCTTAAGCGCGCAGGAAAGCGCGGAGAAAACAAATGGCGTTCGATTCCCTATGAACAGGCCCTCAGAGAAATCCTTGAAGGAGGGGATTTGTTCGGCGAGGGGCGCGTGGAGGGGCTACGGTCGATCCGCGACCTGAAGACTCCCGTCAAACCGGGCAGCCCGGAGTTCGGCTCCAAGGCCAATCAGCTATTGGCCACTTTTAACGAGGAGGACACGATCCGCGGCGGGCTTTTCAGCCGGTTCGTGACCAAAGGCTTCGGAAGCGTCAACCTCGTCTCCAAGCATGCTTATTGCGGATCTTCCGTGGGGATCGGTTATTCTCTGGGGCTCGGTCCGTCCATTGAGGCGGGCATGTGCGACATCGACTGGAACGATTTTGAATACGGAATATTCATTGGCACGGCGCCCGGCAGTTCCGGAGCGAGCCTGAACCGGCTGGGATTTGGGGCGGCAGACGCGCGGACGGCGAGAAAAGCTGAATATGTCTGTGTCGACCCTATTTTGAGGAATCCTGCCGCTGCCGAAACCGGGGCTTCGTGGCTGCCCATCATTCCGGGCGGGGACTGCGCGTTTCTGTATGCCCTCGTTCGAGTCATCATCGACCGGAAATGGTACAACGCTGACTTTTTGAGGGTTCCGTCTAAATCCGCAGCCGCAAAAGCGAAAGAGGTCAACTGGAGCAACGCCGCCTGGCTCGTCAATGTGGAAAGCGGCTCGATGGCGGACGCGGCGGAGTTTGGGCTAGGAAAGAAAGGCGAAGGGATCGTTCTGGTTGGGGGACGGGCGGTTTCCTCTGAGAAAGCGATTCTCGGCGATCTTGACGCTCAGGTGACCCTGAAGGCTCTGTCTGGCAAATCCGTTCGCCTTGCCACAAGCTTTGCTCTTCTGAAGCGCGAGGCTCAAAAGCATTCGCTTGCAGACTACAGTCGTCTGTGCGGGATACCGGCAGAGAAGATTACCGCTGTGGCGGAAAACTTCACTCACCATGGCCGCAAGGCCGCCGTGGTTTCGAACACAGGCAACTATACGGCTGACGCCCCCATGGTGGGCTGGCTGATCTGTATCCTCAACACGCTGATCGGCTCGCATGACGCGCGGGGCGGCGCCATTTATGGAAACGGCGCCCAGATGGGGTTTGAGGGAAGATACGATCTGAATACAGTCTCCGGGGCGCCAAAGCTGGACGGGCAAAGCACGGTGTGCCTCAACATGCCCTATGAAGAATCTACAGAATTCAAGCAGAAGGCGGCGAAGGGCCTTAAGCCTTATCCGGCAGGACATCTCTATCACAACATGAATCCAGGGTATGGGGCCTCGAATGCCGCGGAGATGCTTACGGCTCTTGCCAACAAATCTCCTTATCCGGCTAAAGCGCTGCTGACTTGGAGGAGCAACCCTGTTTACGCAGCTGCTTCTTTTAGCAGGCAGGCTGTCCGTGCTTTGGCTGATCCCCGGACCCTGCCGCTTTTTGTGTCGATAGATGCCTACATCAACGAGACCAATGTCTATGCGGATTACATTATCCCGGATCATGTGATGTACGAGGATTACGCCTGCGACCGCACCTGGGGGAGCTTTGACCAGTGCGTTGTGGCCGGTGCTCCTGTGTCCGAGTCCCGGACGGTGAAGGACGCCCAGGGCCGCAGAGTCGGCATGGAGCGCTTCCTCATAGACTGTGCTGTAAAACTGGGGCTGCCCGGATTCGGTCGTTCCTCGATACCGGTTAAAGACGGTTCTCCGGTCGATCTGCTGGATCCGGAGGACTGGAGTGTGCGCTACATTGCCAATGTGGCAGCCCAGTGCAAAGGGCTGCCACAGGTAACAGACGAGGATCGTAAATATGCCGGACTCGTTCACGCTATGAGGGACGTGACAGCGCGAGTGACAAAGGGCGAAGCCTCGCAAATTGAGGCTTTGTTCTCACGAGGAGGCTATTACGCTCATGAAGAGCGCTATGACGGCCAGTTTATGAAAAACGGAGGCGGCAAATTCCTGCAGCTGTTCAACCCTGCCATGGCAGCGCTGCATAACTGCTACAGCGGAAAGAAGTACCCAGGAGTGCCAGTGCTGGACGAGCCTCGTTTTTTTAATGGCGACCCATGGTCGAAAATCTGGAGCAGCCAGCGTTTTCCGCTGCGCTTCAGTTCCTACAAGCCCATCCTGAGATCCCCTTATTCTGCCGCTTTCGAACATGATCTTCGGGTCAGTCCCCGGAACTTCATATTTATAAATAAGACAACGGCTGCCTGGCTGGGGCTTAAAGACGGTGACAAGGCTCGCTTGGTGAGCCCGAACGGGCTTTCTGCCGAGGGAGTTTTAAAGTGTGTTCAAGGCGTGGCGGCAGGGGCGGTTTGCGTTTCCCATTGCTTTGGGCATACAGGGTATGGCGCTAGGGACTGCCTGATTGATGGGCAGACGATTCGGGCAGACGCTCGGCGCGGCAGCGGAATTGCCGTTAATCGTTTGATTCCTCAGGATCCTACCCGGCCCGGTCCGGCTTCGCTCTTGTGCGATGTTTGGGCCGGCGGCAACTGCCGCAGCGGTATCCCGATGAGGGTGGAGAAAGCCTGAGCTGTAGCATTGCAAAGACTTCTCCCACATTCGGGTTGATGCGGCAGAGTCATCGCTGACATCGCCGGTAAGATTGTGGTACACCTCTATGCCAGAACTGTCCGGGGCGGTTCTGGCACTTTTTTAAGCTTTTTCAGCTTCCAGAAAGCAGAATTCCTTCTCTGTCCTTTCAAGGAAAATAAAGGAAGAATTGCCGGGAAGCGTATTTTCCTTTTTTATCTGAGCCTGTGAAATGAGCACCGTGGTCATTGGGATCATGGCCTTTTTTATGACTGTCGGAGCGGTGGACAAAGCCCTCTTTGACAATCGGTTCGGCTATGGCAGGGAGTTTGAGCGGGGGTTAAACACGATGGGACCGCTTGCTATGGTCATGGTCGGCATTATGTGTGCTGCTCCGGCCCTGGGAGCGTGTATCGGCCCATTTTTCGGTAGGCTGTTCGAGTCCGTAGGATCGGATCCGGCACTATTTGCGGGGATGGTGCTGGGAGTAGATATGGGCGGTTTGCCACTAGCCCAGTCCATGGCTCACAGCAGTGAGGCGGCGGTTCTGTCCGGGATTGGTTTAGGAGGAACGTTCGGTTGCATTCTGACCTATGCGATGCCTCTCTCTCTTTCCATGTGCGGTTCGGAGAGTCGTTTGGATGTTTCCAAGGGACTGGTCATCGGCATTATCGCCGCTCCCCTCAGTCTTTTTGGGGTCGGTCTGGCGGAAGGCTATGCCATGAGCTCTCTTCTGAAACTAGGCATGCCCGCCTTCATTTTTGCGGCTACCGTAGCCGGAGCCCTTGCTTTTTTTGCGGAAAAAACGGCTCAGGTCTGCCTTCTTGTTTCCCGTTTTTTGGTCGGCGCCTTCATTCTGCTGCTGGCTGTTGCTGCACTTGAAAATTATTTTGGTTTTGTGCTGATTCCTGGGATGGCCCCTATGGGCCGGCAGTTTGAGCTCATTGGGGAAATCAGTGTGATGCTGGCGGGAGCCTATCCCTTCGTACTGTTTATCCAAAGGCACTTTGCGGGACTGCTCCATGCATTCGCTTCGTTTTTAAAGATTGATGACTCTGCAGCTTTGGGAATGATTGTCGCTCTCGCCAATCCACTGCCGACGTATACTTTGTTCGATCAAATGACCCGGCGGGGCAGGGTGATATGCTCGGCATTTTCTGGCCCCGCTCTTTGCCTTTTGGGGGATCAGCTGGGATTCGTATCGGCTGTATACCCGGCCGGAATCTCCGCGCTTTTTGCAGGAAAGCTGATAGCGGCCGTGGCTGCCCTGATTATGGCTCTTGCCTTAGTTGATGCCGGGTGAAAGTGCAGAAGAAACAGTTAGGATGGATGTCTTCTTCTGAGGTATGCCCTTTTATCGGAGCCCTGTGATTTCAGGGAAAAAAGCGGGCGAAAGGGCGCGGCCTTTCATAAAATGGAGCGCATGAAGATCAACTGGGCCGTTGTTCTCGTCTTTCTCTTTTACGCCGCCATGGGCTACGCGCTGTACCGGGGCTTTCTCTGGGCGGGCGCGAGCAGGCCTATGGCCCAGACGGTGGGGGTGCTCTACACCCTCTTTTTCGCCTGGCGCACGTTCTGGCGGCGCTGAAAGGGCCGCTCCGCCTTTTCTCTTTTCCGGCTTGGAAAGGCGGGCTTACTTCGCCCCGAGCTCTTTCATCAGGTGGCGGTCGAACTGCGACTGCCACTGCTGCACCTTCCGGTGCGCAGTGCGGTTTCCACCCTCGTCCCGGGCTTCGCTCAGGCCCCTGCTGTTCAGGAAGTGGATCTGGTACCAGTGCTCGCCGTAGTCGATCCGGTAGCGGGCCTGCATGGGCTTTCTGTCGCGGTCGAGCTTCTTGTAGACGACGGTCACCGCGCCCCGGCGGTCGGCTTCGACGCTGTAGCCCAGCCGTCCCGCCGTGTCGAGAATCGCCTGGCGGATGCGCTTTGCGCCCGCCTTGGTCTCCCGGCGCGGCAGCTCTTCGACCCGGACGCCGGAAAGCCCGCAGCCGGACAGGAGCGCGGAAGCGGCAAGCGCCGCGGGAAGGGCAAGCAGGATTCTTCTCTGCATCATCTGTTCTCCTTGAGGTGGGATCGGTGGCAGAGGTCATTATAAAGAGGGATTTTTTTTGTTCCTCGCATCATCCCGGAGGCCGGGGCCGGGGTTCGGCGGAAAGTATTGACCGCCGGGTCCGGGCTGTGACATGATGTAGCCGGTATTCCGGAATACAGGAATACCGACACATGACAGGGATGCGCCGCTCTCTCTCGCTCCCGGTTCGGGAGCGGCCCGCGCGGCGGGGGCCGGATGGCGGCCCTGCTCGTCCCCTAGGAGAGAGACTTATGACAAAAAAACAGCTCATCAAGCTCGCAGTGTGCTTCCTGCCGCTGCTGCTGCTTCTCACCGATCCGCCCTCAGGCATGAATCCCAAGGCCTGGGGACTCTTCCCCTTCTACGTGGCCACGATTCTGGGCATCATGCTGCATCCGCTCACCGAGGCTGCGATCCTCATGATCTTCCTCGGCCTCTACGCGGTCTGCATGAAGGGCCAGCAGGTGGCCCTTTCAGGCTTCGCCCTCAACATGACCTGGCTCGTCGTGGGCGCCTTTGTGATCGCGCAGGCCTTTCGCGACACGCAGCTCGGCAAGCGCATCGCCTACCACCTGATCGGGATTTTCGGGCGCACGTCCCTCGGGCTCGGCTACGCCGCGGCCTTCTCTGACTTCGTGATCGCGCCTGTGACGCCGTCCAACGCGGCGCGCACGGGCGGCATCATCTTCCCGATCTTCCGGTCGGTCGCCGAGGCCCTGGGCTCCACCCCCGAGCACAACCCCAACGCGATCGGAGCCTACCTCTCGCAGCTGCTCTACATCGTGACGATGTGCACCGGCATCACCTTCCTCACGGGCTACGCCGCCAACACCGTTGCCTGGTCGATGACCGAGCAGATTCTCGGCATGCAGGTGAGCTGGCTGCAGTGGACGACCTGCTTCATCGTGCCCGCGGGCATCGTGTTGCTGCTCGCGCCCTGGCTGATCTACAAGATCTACAAGCCCACGATCACGAAGATCGACAACAAGAGGATCGCCCGCGAGGGGCTGGAGTCGATCGGGCCGATGAACAGGAACGAGAAGGTGCTCTGCGTTCTCTTCCTCGCCGCGATCGCGCTCTGGGCGACCTCCTCCTACACCGGGATCAACAGCACGGCCGTCGTCCTCGGCTTCATCTCGCTTTGCCTTCTCACCGGGATCCTCAAGTGGAAGGACATCGCGGTGAACGGCCAGATCTGGTCGACGCTCGCCTGGTACGGCGGCATCCTCGGCATGGCCGGCGCCCTGAACAAGTTCAAGTTCTTCAACTGGATGGCCGACTGGCTGCAGACGCTCGTCGACTTCTCCTCCTTCAACCACGTGGCGCTTCTGATCCTGCTGGTCTTCGCCGGCACCGGCTGCCGCTACCTCTTTGTCTCCTGCGGCGCCTACATGGCCTCGGTGATCCCCGTGCAGTACACGATCGGACTGGCCGCGGGGCTGCCGAAGTGGGACATGTTCCTCGTGTTCCTCACCTGCGGCGTGATGGGGGCCCTCGTGACCCACTACGCGAACGCGGCCGGCCCCGTGCTCTTCGGCGCGGGCTATGTGCCTCTGAAGAAGTGGTGGGCGACCGGCCTTTTCGTGACGCTGCTCTCCTACGTGATCTTCGCGCTGATCGGCGTGCCCTACTGGAGGATGCTGGGCCTGTTCACGTCGCTTTAAAGGCGGTTTGGCGCGCGGGAAAAGGGCGGCGCTGTCTCCTGCCTCCTTTTCCCTTGCGGGCGCAGCCCTCCCTGCCTGCCTCACGCCCCTTTCCGGGCGGCGGCAGCGGACCGGGAGGGCTTTTTTGCCGGCCCAGGCTGAAGGGCTTTCCCTCAGCCCGGGCCGCCCGGTCCCTTCCGCGGCAGCGCGAGGATCACCATGTTCGCGATCACCATGGCCGCTCCCGCCGCCTCCGGGGCGGAAAAGGGCACCCCGAGCAGCGTCACGGTGAGGATCACCGCGGTGAGGGGCTCGAAGGAGGAGAGCAGGCTCGTCACCGAGGCGGGCACATAGGAGGTGCTCTTCAGGTAGCAGCCGAAGGCGAGCACCGTGCCGAAGATCACGATGAAGGCGTAGAGGCCGGCCGACTCCCAGGTCCAGCGGGCGCCGCCTGCGAAAGGCGAGGTAAAGAGCAGGTCGGCCGCACCTCCCAGGGCCATCGCCCAGCCCACCGCGAAGCGCACGCCCGTGCGGCGGATGACCGAGCCGGGCTGCAGCGTGCAGAACGCCCCGAACCCGGCCGAGACGATGCCCCAGGCGACTCCGGAGACGGAGAAGTCGAGGCTGGAGAGCCGGCCCTTGGAGACGAGCAGTGCCACCCCGGCCATCGCGAGCGCGAGGCACAGGACTTCGCGGCCCCGCAGGAGCCTTCTCTCGCGCGCCGCGAGCCAGAGAATCACGAAAAGCGGCACGAAGCCCACCATGAGCGAGGCCGTGCCGGCGTTGGCCGCGTCAATGGAGAGGAAAAAAGTGAGCTGGATGAGGACGAAGCCCGCGCCGAGGACCGCGATGTCGCGGAGGTTGCGAAGGTCGGAGAAAAGTGGCCTCAAAAGCCCGCGCCGCGAGAAGAGCGCCTCGAGGGCGAGCATGAGGGCGCCCGCCCCGATCAGCCGGATCGACACGAGGTCCTGCGGCCTGAAGCCAAAGCGCGTGAAAAGTACCTGCGCGGCCACGCCCATCGAGCCGAAGCAGATCCCGGAGAAGGCGGCGAGAAAGACGCCCTCGAGCGTGCGCAGCGCTGTCCTGCGCTCAGGCATCGGCTGCGGCAAGCTCTTCGAGCCTGACCCTTGCGATTTTCGACAGCAGCGTCGCCGCGGCGGGGAGCACCTCGTCGTTGAAGTCGAAGACGGGGCTGTGCACGCCCGCGGTGTGGTCCTCGTCGCGGATGCCGATCCGGATCATGACGCCGGGAACCACCCGCTGGTACTCGGCGAAGTCCTCCGAGCTCATGAAGGGCTTCATGTCGGGCACGACGTGCTCCCCTCCGAAGAGCTTCTGCGCGATCCCGGCCGCCTCGAGCGTCCGGTCGCGGTCGTTGATCACGGCGGGGGTCTTCCGCTCGTAGCGGATTTCGGAGCTGCAGCCGTTCGCGCGGGCAGTCTCCTCGGTCATGAGCTGCACCTCGCGCTCGATCTGCGAGCGGACCTCTTCGGAGTACGTGCGCACCGTGCCGCTCATGGTGAGCAGCGGCGGCACCACGTTCTGCGCCTCGTAGCGGCCGGCGTTCAACGAGCAGACCGAGACCACCGCGGGCTCGATCGGGTCGACCCGGCGCGAGACGATGCTCAGGAGCGCCCCGTAGAGCTGGACGCCGGCCGCAATCGGGTCGATCCCGAGGTGCGGGCGCCCGCCGTGGGTGCCCCGGCCGTGGATTTTGATCCAGAAGTTGTCCGAGGAGGCCTGAAGAGGCCCCGCCCGGAAGCCGAAGACTCCCTTGGGCAGCATCGGCTCGTCGTGCGCGCCGTAGATCTCCCGGATGCCGTATTTCTGGAAGGCGCCCGAGTCGACCACCGCCTTCGCCCCTCCGGTCGGCTCCTCGCAGGGCTGGAAAATGCCGATCACGCGGCCCGCAAAGCTGCGGTCCGCGGCGAGGTGCCGCAGCGCCCCGAGAAGCCACGTCTGGTGCCCGTCGTGCCCGCAGGCGTGGCAGCGCCCCTTGATCCGGCTCGCCCAGGGGCGGCCCGAGAGGTCGTCAATCGGCAGCGCGTCGATGTCGGCCCGAAGGGCGAGCGCGGGCCCCGGGCGGCTGCCGTTCACCACGGCGATCACGCCGTTCCTCACGGTCTTTTGATCGATCTCGTCCGCGCCCCAGCCGCGCAGCAGCCCCGCGATCCGCTCCGCGGTCTTCGGCGTTTCAAACCCAAGCTCGGGGTTCTCGTGGATCTCGTGCCGGATCGCTGCGAGCTCGTCGGCCCAGGCGGCGATCTCCGGGAAGACCTTGTCCTTCAGAACGAACTCCATGGAGCTCCTCCACAATAAAAAATCAGGATGGGAAAAGGTTATAGCACCAGGCTCGGGGGCGGTGAGAAAAGCAGCTAAACTAACGAAAACGGCGGCCTTTCCCCCGCCGCTTCCACCCCTCTCAAGTCAAAAGGAAAAACAGCTGATGCTTAAAGTTTACGGAAGCCCGATGTGCCCGGACTGCAGGGCCTGCAAGGCGAATTTCGACCGCTTCGGCATTGCCTATGAGTATCTCGATGTCACGGGAAGCCTGAAGAACCTGAAGCAGTTCCTGATCTACCGCGACTCGAACCCGGTCTTCGACCGGCTGAAAAAAATCCACGACATCGGGCTACCCGCCTGCGTGGACGAGGACGGCACGATTTTCACCGACTGGGAAGGCTACCTGAAGGGAAAGGGCTTCAAGCCTTTCGCGGTCGAAGCCTCCGCACCGGCCTGCAGCGTGACCGGAAAGGGCTGCTGAAATCAAGGGCGCAGGGGGAGTCCGGCTTTCCTCCGTTGCAGCCTTTGGAAGATGATCAAAAGCCCCCGGGAAATTGTCTTTCCCGGGGACCCTTGTTTTTCAGGACTGCCTGCGAATGGGATTTACAGGGTCTTGAAAACCTTCTTTGCCTTGCCGTTCGCGCTTCTCAGATCCCAGATCGTCTTCGTGACCGAGCGGTCGAACGCCCTCGGATTGTGGAAGCTGCTCGAGAGATCCGTGAGCCAGTAGTCGCGGGTCGAGAGGTACTGCTCGTAGGCCTCGGTGAGGGTCTTCAACTCCGCCTGCGGCAGCGTCGCCTTCTTCGCCTTCACGGCGGCGAGCATCCGCTGCGCGTCCTTGGCGGCCATCTCCATCTTCTGGGTGCGGATCCTGTAGGCCTGCTGGATCGACTCGATCGTGTAGAGCGCCTGGCCGGGGTTCGTCCAGTTGTCCCTGGAGCCCGGACCGTGGCATTCGCTCCTCATGCAGGTGTTCCGGGCCTTCAGCTTCGCAAGGCTCGGCTGGTGCTCGAACGTGCCGTCCTTCTTCTTCGCGAAGTGGCAGTCGGTGCAGGTGACGCCGGCCTGGCCGTGCCTGCTGTTGATCAGGATTTCAACGTTCGGGTGGTCGGAGCCGTTGATGTACTTCACGCCGGTGAGCCCGTTCGTGCCCTGGTTCCAGCCCTTCTTCTTGAACCACTCGTAGGTCTTCACCGGGTCGCCCAGGAACTCGGTCGAGTAGGGGCTCACGCCGGCCTTGGCGAGTTCCTCGCGGGTGACGGGTTTGCCGGTGTCATTGTGCTTGTAGTTGAGGTAGCGGTTGGCCGCGTTGTGGCACTGGCCGCACTGGTAGTTGGCGTTGTAGTCGGAGAGGATGCCGATCTTGCGCGTGAAGCCGCGCACGCCCATGTCGATCACCTCCATCGACGGGAAGGCCTTGCTACCCTTCTTCGCCTGCCTCTGGTAGGTGTTTCCGCGGCCGTTCTTTCCGGTCATCGATTCGATCATCGGCGCGAAGATCACGCGCGGCTCGGCCGAGTGCGGATCGTGGCAGAAGTTGCAGTTGAAGCCCGAGTGCGTGCCTTTCAGCATCGGGACCACCTTGCTGTCGAAGTCATAGCCCTTCGGGTTGGGCGCAGTCCCGTCGTAGGCGTACTCCAGCATCGTCTCGGAGGTCTTGCAGAGCAGGCAGCGCGAGTCCTGCTGGCCCTCGCGGCCCTTATGCGGCCGCCAGCCGATGCCGATTACGTCGCCCTTCATCAGGTCGCCGTTTTGCGGGAAGTCGTCGATGATGTTCTTCCAGTGGTCTTCCTGAGGCGCGCCCTGCGCGACAAGGGACTTGTACTTGAAGCGGCCGTTGGCGCGGTTCGCGATGAAGTCCGACATGAGCCCGGCGTGGAAGCGCGGGAACTTGTGCTGGATCGCGCGCGGCCACCCGTCGTCCTGGTCGCGCACGAAGCTGTAGTCGTTCATGCCCTTCTTCTGGGCCCATTCGTAGTGGTACTTGGGATTGAACAGGTCCTTGTGCTGCTCCTTGTGGCACTGGGAGCAGGAGCCGTAGTCAAAGCGGGTCTTCGGGCGGTTGGCGGCCGAAGGGGCGGAAGTGTGCCCCGCGGGCACCGTGTGGCAGGAGCCGCAGTTCACGTTCCTGTGCGCCCCGCGGTTGTGGAGCTTCGCCACCGGGGTGTGGCAGGCGAGGCACTGCTGCGGGTTCTCGACCTTCTGCGCGGGCGGCGTGAGCGGCGCGGCCCGTGTCAGGGCCTCGGCCGCCGGGGCGGCCCCGAGGGCGGTTGCGGCGCAGAGCGCGAGCGCTGCCGGAAATGCTTTCCCTCTCATGATGGACTCTCCTTCGTAGAGTTTTTTTTATAAAAGCAATGAAGCCAATGAAGCCGTGGCTTGAACATTGAAGCCATTTAAGCATCAGTTAAGATTTCCAAATAGACCCATTTTGGAAATAAATCATGGATCCAAAACGGAGCCAAAAAGGCGGGAAAGAGGCCTGCTTTTAGAAATTGAAAAATTAAATTATTTAAAAACAGTATGATGAATGATTATTTCTTTCTGAGCGCTCCGTCCGGACCTGGTTTTCAGAGGGCGGCCGGCGGGAAATGGCCTCATCATTTAGCCGCGGTTTGGATCTAGTCATTCCGGGGGCGTTTCGGTAGATTGGATCCAATCAAAAACACTTGGATCCATCGTAAAATGCAGGTCCGCTCACTGTTTAAGAACATTCCGCTGCTGCTTTGCGCGGCCGGGGCCGTCGTCACGGCGGCAAGCCTCGTACTCGCCACGGCAAGGCGCGGGCTCGAGTCCGCCGCGGACTCTCCGGGGCTGCTCGCGGGACTTGCGCTTTTCGCGGCCTCTCTCGCCCTTTATCTGGTCCGCAGGCTGCGCCGTCCGGAGGCGAGCCTCGCCTGGGTCTCGCTCGTGCTCCTGCACGCGGGGCTGCTCGCCGCGCTCGCCGGTTTTTTCCTTAACGCCCGGTACGGAGAGAAGGGCTTCGTCTACATCCGCGAGGGCGACGCCGCCTCCTTTTACGTGGACAAAAGCGACAAGGACCGGAAGCTGCCCTTCGCGCTGCGGCTGAACGACTTCCGGATCAGCACCTACCCGAACTCGCTCCGCATCCGCTCCTACGACTCCGACATCACCGTGGAGGACGGGGGAAAGAAAACGAACGTGAAGCTTTCCGTGAACCATCCGTTCTCCTACGGCGGCTACGACTTTTATCAGCACAGCCACGGCCTCACCGCGGGCCTTAATCCGCGGATTCTGGCCAAGGCCGGCCCGCGCGAGGCTGCCCTGGAGCTGAAGTTCCGCGAGACCGCCCGGGTCCCGGGCTGCGGCTCGGTCACCGTGCGCGACTTCATCCCGAGCGCGGTCTTTCCGGACTCCGGCATCCGGGACGCGGGCGTGAAGGGGATCCTCAATCCCGCCTACCTCGTCGATCTCGTCACAGAAAAGGGCGCTCACTTCAGGCGCTGGGTGCTTCCGGCCGCGCCCGAGTCCGAGCAGCTGGGAGGCTGCAGGCTGCACTTTCTCGACTTCAAGGGGGTGGAGTACACGGTGCTCTCCGTCTCGCGGCTGCCCTTCAGTCCCCTGATCCTGCTGGGCTTCGCACTGGCCAGCGCAGGCTGCGCGGGACTTGCTCTCGTCATTCGGAGGAAAGTGAAATGAGCGCAGAAGAAATGGCCGGGCTCGCAGGGCTCCTTCTCATCCTCGCCGGGCTGCTCGGGCTGCTGGGCGGCCGAGGGCTGCGGCGCTTCTCCTTCATCCCGGCGCTGCCCGCCATGGCCCTCATGGCCTGGGGCTTTGTCCTGCGCTGGCGGGGCTACGCGCAGGCGATGGACGTGAGCTGGTTCGAGTCCTTCCCGGTCTCCACCTTTTTCGAGTCGGCTCTTTTCTTTGCCTTCCTCACGCTCGCGCTCGGGCTCTTCGTCCTGCGCCGCACGGACTCGCGGTTCTTTCCCGCGGCGCTTTTCGGCGGGTGCGGCGCGCTGCTGCTCTTTTTGTCGCTCTCGGGCATCCCCTCGCGGCCCCTGCTTTTCCTGCCGTCGCTCAAGAGCGGCTGGCTCATCGCCCACGTGGCGCTCTCCTTTGCCGCCTACGCGGCCTATGCGGTCGCCGCCGTGCTCTCGCTCGGCATCATCTTCTCCAGCCGGGGCGAGCGGCTCGTGCCGGTGCTGCGGCGGCTGCTCGCCGATGCGACGCTTGTCTTCACCGTGGGCGGCCTCATCTTCGGGGCGGTCTGGGCGCAGTACTCCTGGGGCCGCTTCTGGGCCTGGGATCCGAAGGAGACCTGGGCCTTCCTCACCTGGTGCGCCTACGTGCTGCTGCTGCACGCCGACTGGCGCGGTAAGCTTTCGGGCAGGGGGCTCGCGGCCTGGGCGCTCGCCGACTTCGTCATCGTGCTCTTCACCTACTTCGGCGTGAGCGTGCTTTTCGCCGGTCTGCACAGCTACATCTCTTTTTAGGGGAGACGGCATATGACCGCACGCACTTCAAGCCTCACGCTTGACATTGAGCTCGACACCGGGGAGGGCGCAGTCCCCCTGAAGGACCAGGTCTACCAGGCGCTTCTCGCGGGGATCCGGTCCGGGTCGCTGCGGCCGGGCGACCGGCTGCCTTCCTCGCGCGCGCTCTCGGCCCGGCTCGGGGTGGGGCGCGTCACAGTGACCGCCGCCTACGCGCGGCTTCGCGACGAGGGCTGGCTCGCCCCGCGGGCGGGCGGCGGCCCCGCTGAGCGTCGCCGTCCCCGCGGTGCAAAAGCGCGTTTCCCCGAGGGCCTCGCTCGCGCTCGAGGCGCTGTCCTTCCGCGTGCAGGCGCTGCGGCCCTTCGCGATCGCGAGCCCCGACTACGAAAGCCTTCCCGGCAAGAAGTGGACGCAGATCGTCGCCCGCGTCTCGAAAAGCCCGTGGCTGCACAACGGCTACTGCGAGCCCTGCGGCTACCCGCCTTTCCGCGAGGCGATCGCGAACTACGTGCGCCGCGCGCGGGGCCTTAACTGCGCCCCCGAGGACGTGATTGTGACAAGCGGCATCCAGCAGGGGCTGTCCATGTGCGCGCAGGTGCTCTTCGAGCCGGGCGAGAAAATTCTGGTCGAGGATCCCGGCTACCAGCCGCACCGCCAGGCGCTCGCCTATTTTGGGCTCAGGCCCGAGCCCGTGAGGATCGAAGAGCCGGGGCTTGACCTGGAGGCGGTCCGCTCCTCCGGCGCCCGCGGGATGCTCGTCACTCCCTGCCACCAGTATCCGATGGGCTACCTCATGGGTCAGAAGGACCGCTCCGGGCTCATCGGCTGGGCCGCCTCGAGCGGCGCCTGGCTGATCGAGGACGACTACGACGGGGAGCTGCGCTTCGACGGCGCCCCGCATTCGGCGCTTGCCTCCGCGGACGCGGCCCGCAGCTCGGTGGTCTACCTGGGCAGCTTCACGAAGATGATCTACCCGGGCTTCAACATGGGCTACCTCATCGCCCCGAAGGGGCTCGCGGCGGCCTTCGGGGGCGCGAAGATGCTCAACGACCGCCACGCGAGCGAGGTCCACCAGGTGATTCTCGCCGAGTTCATTGCGGGCGGCCGGTACGAGGCGCACGTGCGCCGGCTGAAAAAGCTCTACAAGGCCCGCCGCGCCGCGATGATCGAGGCGGCGCAGATCCTTCTCGGCCGCTACGGGCGCATCGTCTCGGGGCCCCAGGGCACGCACCTCGCCTTCCAGTTTTCAATCCCCGTGGACGACAGGAAGCTCGCGCAGTTTCTGAGAAGCGCCTGCGGGCTCGAGCTGCGGACGCTCTCGGAGTGCTGCATCGCAAGGCGGGACCTCTCGGGCCTGATCCTCGGGTTCGCGGGCTTCACCGAGGAGCAGATCCGCGAGGGGATGCACCTCATGGCCAAGGGGATCGAGCGGTTCCTCTCTGGCCAGGGGGAGGGCCGGTAAAGGCAACGGTTTAGGACGAGGGCAGCGCGGCAATGGTAGATAAAGCGGATCCGAAGCCTTGGCCTGACACTTTTTTTGGAGGAGGAAAGCCTGAAGGAATCCCGCGGGACGGCCCGCGGCTTCAGGCTCCCGGTCCGGAAACCGGACACCCCGGGCCCGCGGGAACGGGCCCTTCTTCCGCCGGGGGACGGCCTCCGCGGACATTTCTGAAGTGAATGAAAGATGCAGGAACGGAAAATGAGGCGGTTCGGGCAGCAGCTCTCCCCGGCCGAGTGCGAAGAGATTCTGAAGGCGGGCCACACGGCGGTCCTCTCCCTTCAGGGCGACGACGGCTTCCCCTACGGGGTCCCGGTCAATTACGTCTGTCTCGGCGGGAAGATCTACATCCACGGCGCCCCCGAAGGCTACCGCTCCGAGTGCGTGCGGCGCGACCCGAAGCTGTCGCTTGCCGTCATCGCCGAGGGGAAGGTCCTCCCGCTCACCTACGAGACGCGCTACAGAAGCGTGATCGTGCGCGGCACCGGCCACTATATCGAAAAGGATGAGGACAAGCTCGCGATCCTCAACGCCATGATGGACCGCCTCGCGTCGGGAAGGCTTGAGGAGCGGGCCCGCGAGATCCAGAAATTCAGCTACTTCGCCCTGCTCGAGGTGACCCCGGTTCAGATCACGGGGAAGATGGCGTTCTGCGTCCTTATGGAGCGGCGCGCGAAGGAGGCGCAGGGCGAGGCTTGAAGCGAAGGCGGAAAGCCTGCGCGTTCCGCCTTCACGCAAAAGGTTCGGGCCAAAGCGAAAGGCCCCGCAGGGGGCCTTTTTCCGTCCTCGGGCCTGCCGGAGGGAAGCGGATTCCGGCGTCTCCTTTTTCAGCTCCGGGCCTTCGGGCTGTCCGAAGGATCTGGGCCCGGCCTTTGACGGCTTTCCGGCCCCGGCCTCTCCCCTTTGCGCTTTTAGAAGTTCCAGCGCAGGCCCGCGTCCCAGGCCCACTTGCGCTCGTAGTTTCCGCCCGAGCCGCGGTCGAAGTCCATGTAGAGCTGAAGGTTCTTCTGCAGCTTCACGGTGAGCCCCGCGCCGTACTCGAGCCACCCCGCGTCGTAGTCCTCGGTGAGGTGCAGCCTCTCGCCGCCGCTTCTCATCGTGACCGAGCCGTTGCCGGACCAGTCGCGGTTCCAGGCGGCCTTCGCGAAGAACTGCACCCGGTCGGACTCGTAGCCCGCGCGCAGCCCCGCGCGCAGCCACAGCGAATTGACGCGGTCGAAGTTCATGCTGATGCCGCCCGTGTCCCTGCCGCTGTCGCCGCTTAAGGTGCCGGCCACCACCTTCACGCCCGGCTCTACGAACCAGCCCGGCCTCACAGGAAGCTTCCAGCCGTACTCGGCGCCGATCGACCAGCCGAGGCTGCCCGCGTCTCCGCTGTGGCGCACGCCCTGCGAGAGGTAGTGGTACTTGGTGTCGATGTTCTCGAACTTGAGCGAGAGGTCGAGATGCTGGCCGTCCTCGCGCACGAACGTGTCGTAGAGGCCGACCCCGAGCGCGAAGCTGTCGCCGCGGCCCGCCGCGTAGGAGGAGTTGCCGTCCATGAACGAGATCGCGGCGCCCGCGTAGTGCCTGCCGTGCTCGGTCTTCGCGGTGAAGAAGTCGACGCCGCCCTCGAACTCGGTGTAGTCGCCGCTGTACTTGAACGCGCCGCCGACGCCCCAGCGGGCGCCCTTCGCGCGGGCCCAGGCGGCGTGGACGCCGTCGGGCGCGACCGTCTCATGCACGTCGCCCAGCCGCCGGAAGAGCGTGTCCATGTCGTTTCGCCAGAGGTTGTAGGCGGTGCCGGCCACGCCCATGAGGCTCGAGGGCGCGGGGAGGTAGCGGCCGTTGTCGTCCCTGGGCGACTGGCTCACGGTCTTCAGGTAGACGTCGGTGCCGTAGGACGGATCGGTGCTCGCGCGCTCGTCAAGCGTGAGCCTGTAGACATAGAGGTCGGTCTGTTGGCGGGGGTTCGCGAGCGTGAAGTACCCCGATTCGGTGCCAAGCCGTGCGAGCACCGTGCCTTCCATCGCGGCGGTGTAGTGCGAGGGGCCCGCGCCGCGCGAGAGTTCGACCGCGGTGGTGCCGGTGTGCTCGTTCCGGACGTAGACGATGTCGTTGCCGGTGTTCGAGCCGTAGTCGACGTCAAGAGCGAGGACCGTAGGATCGTCCTTCCAGTGCCCGATCGTGAGCGTGTCGCCGATGCGGCCGTTCGCCAGCGTCACGACGGCGTTGTGCGAGATGAGGGTGCGGACCGAGGAGCCGCCTTCGGGGCGCCACACCGCGCCGTCCTTCAGCGTGATGTCAAGGCCCGAGCCCGCGCCTTCGGTGCGGGTGACCGCCCCCTCGTCATAGGCCCGGCCTTCTATAAGCGAGCCGGAGCCTTCGGCAAAGAGCGCGACCGAGCTCGAGAGGTCGCTCATGAGGCCGCCCCTGATGACGGAGCGGGTGCCTTCGGCGCCGACTCTGATCGTGCCGCCGGAGAGCGCCCGCGCGGCGTACCCGGTGGAGCCGGCCTCAAGCACGGCCTGCTTTCCGGAGGCGATGATCGCGCCGCCCTCGGCCTTGAGTTCGCCCCGGGCGCCGAGGGCTTCCGCGTCCCGGGCTCCGAGGGTCACCGCGCTCCCCTTCAGGGCTTCGGCGGCCAGGCCGCTCGAGCCGGCTTCAATCGAGACCGTCTTTGCGGCGGCCCGCAGGAACCCCTGGTTTTCGGCCTTGAGTCCGCCCTTCGCATAGAAGAGGCTGCTCGTGTCCGAGCCGAATTCGACACTGCTTCCCGTCAGCGCCTCGGCGGCGAAGTGAGTCTCATCGGTGAAGAGGGCGATCGTGTCTCCCCGTCCGGTGAGGGTGGAGCCGTTTTCCGCCTTCAGCTCGCCCCTGGCGCAGAGGGTGGAATTTTCGCCTCCCGCTCCCAGGGTGACGGTGCTCGCGTTCAGAGCCTCGGCGGCGTAATGGGTCTTGTCGGTTTCAATGAAAACGTTCTTTGCATTCACTGAAACCAGGCTTCCCTGATTAATATGCAGGGGGTTGTCGGCCTTTATTTCGCCCTTCGCCTTGAATTCCTGGGCGGAATCGCTGCCCAGCGTGATCCGGGCCGAGTTGAGCGCTTCGGCGGCATAGCCTGTGGTGGTTGTGGCGAGCTGCATCGTCTCGGTGCCGTTCGCGGCGATGGAGGCGCTGCCGGCGCTGCCGTAAACGCCGCTGCTGACGACAAAGGCCCCGGCCTTGAGCTCGCCCTGCGCGTAGAACTTCCTGGTGCTCTCGTCACCGAGCGCGATCCGCCCGTAGGGCAGGGCTTCGGCCGCGTAATCCGGATGATCGCTCTCCGCCAGGGCCGAAACGGCGATTTCCCCGCCTGCGAGGGCGGTGATGCTGGATTCGTAATCGGAGTATGCGCCGTGGTCAGCGCCCGCCCTCATTTCGCCCAGGGCGGTGATCTTCTCGGTCGAGACCGTCCCCAGCGAGACCGCGCCGCGGTTCAGGGCTTCGACCGAATAGCCGGTGGAGCCGGCGGCCACGCCGATCTCTTTGGCGTTCACCGTGACAGCGGTGTCCCTCACGTCGCTCAGCCTGCGGGGAGACTCATAGGCGGCCTTGATTTCGCCTTGTGCCTGGAAGAGCCCGGTGCTCTCCGAGCCAATTCTGATGGTTCCGGCCTCGGAGGCGTAGGCCGCATAGCTGCGGCCGTTGCTGTCCACCGCAATCTGAGTGCCTTTGAGCTCGATGCGGGTGTTCTCTGCGACCTCGCCGGACCGGCGGTTCCAGCCATGGGCCCAGACTTCCCCGTTGATCAGCGTCGTGGTCGTCGCCGCCGCGCCGCCTGAGCCCCGCTCAAGCCCGACCGAGAGGGCCGCGCCCGGCTGCGCCTCGAGCGCCGTCTTGCCGGAGGCGGCGTCGATCAGGACCTGGCTGCCGCGGATAATGGTCCTCTGATTCCCGGGGTTTCCCTCCCAGCCGATCACGCCGCCGTAGATTTCAACCTCCCTGGTCGAGTCCGTGCCGATGAGGAGGTCGGTCGCCGCGTTCACAACGACATTTTCATTTTTGCGCAGGCGCTCGTTGCCGCTCAGCTTCCCGGCTGCGGCCTCGGTGCCGTAGATCGAGGCGTCGGCATCGTAAATGGCGATCGTGCTGCCCTTGATTTCAAGCCCGGTGCCGGTGTTGGCCTCGCCCCGCTTCAGGAGGACGCGGCCTTCGATCGTGACCGCCGAGCCCTCGTCGCCGATCACCGCGTGGCTGCCCGCCGTGTCTGCCACCCCGATCACAATGGCGTCGTGCGGCACCTCGCCGTTCACGAGGCCCTGGCTCTCCCCGTTGTAGTCCGTGGTGGTGTTGTAGCGGCTGTTGTCCATCGGCAGCCGCGTCGTCGCGGACGTGTCGACAATGGCGATGCGGCCGCCGTGGATGTCAATCCCGATGCCGCTGGCATAGTTGTTGACGATGCTGCCCCTGATCAGGGTGTCCGCGGTCGCCTCTTCGCTGCCGATCGTGATGTCGCCGTAGTGGTCGTTCGCGAACACGGCCATGAGATCTGCGTTCAGAACTTCAATGTTTTTTCCGAACAGGGCATACGAGGAGCGCCTGCTGCTGCCGTAGTTATAGCCGGAGCTTTGCTTGGTGATGGCGCCGATGAACCTGAGCCTGTCGGTGTCGTCGCTGCCGATCCGCACCGTGCTCTGTCCGGTGGCGTCCATGAGGGTGGTGTTGTACTTCCACCAGCTGCCCTCATACCGTTCCGTGGAATAAAAGTCGTTGTTCCAGCCGTTCACCAGGATGTTTTTGGCGTCAATGCTGACGGAAAGCGGGTTCAAAAGAATAATGCCCCCGTTGATGGCGACGCTTTCCGTGGCTGCAGCGGCGGAGCCGCCGCTGCAGCTGGCCGCGTGTCCGATCTGCAGGCGGTCTTCCTGGGGCTGCGCGGTGCTGTCGACGAGGATGGCGGCATAGTAGTTCGGATCGCTGTGGCTCGCGAAGTCCGAATGGTCCGCGGCGCTCTGGTTTTCAATGGCGTCCGCGTCGCCGTTGGAATTGAGCGTGATGCGGCTGCCGTCAAAAGTGATCGTGGACGCGCCGTCCCTGGAGAAATCGTTGAAGACGACCCGCCCGTTGATGGTCACCTCGGCCCCGGAGCTGCCGAAAACCGGGCGTCCGTCCCTGTCGCCGCTGCCGTTGATCCAGTGGATGGCGGCGGAATTCTGGAAGCGGCCTGAGCTGTCGATGTTCCTTTCGTTCTCGCTTCTGCTTACCGTGAGGCTGCGGCGGGCATTCAGGGCGAGGCCCCCGGCCTCGTTCACCGCAATGCCCTGGCTGATGAGGATGTTGTCCGCGGTCACAGTAAGGCTCTTGTTCTGGCGGACTTCGAGCGAATGGGTGTTATCGGAATAGCCTGAAGTTCTGCCGCTTAAGGCGAAGGTCGAGCCCTCGCCGGTGAGGGTGATGGCGTTCTCCTCAAAGCCCTCAAGCGGACTGCTGTCGGTGTCAAGAAGGAGCGAGTTGAAGGAAACGTCGCCCGAGGCCTGCACGGAGAGGGCGGCGTGCGCCTGGACATCGACGTCGCCCGCGCTGATGTTTCTGCCCTTTAAGGTCAGGCTGTAGCCGTACTGTGTGCGGTCGCTGTCGTTTTCGGCGCCCTGAATGAAGATGGAGTCCCGGTAGCTGCCCTTGACAAATCTGATGTCGCCGCCCGCTTCAATGGTGCCGGAGCCCCGGCTGTGCGCATAAAAGGCGCTGTCTCTTGTGGAGGTGACCGTGACGTTTCCGCCCGCCTTCAGAAGAAGCGTATTGTCCCGGTCGTCATAGCCGCTCGATTCCGTGAAAACCGAGCCGTCCAGGCTGATGTTTGCGCCGGCCCCGATTTCGACCCGGTTGGCGCCGTAGCTGTAAAGCCCGGCGTCCCTGCTGTGTTTTGATTTGATCGAAACATCCCCGGCCGCCTTCATATAAATCCCAAGATGGTCGGTACGTGCCCTCGTGGAGGTGTTTTCAGCGAAAAGGCTGCCGTTCAGCGTGATGTCGTTGCCCGAGACATAGTAAAACGCGTTCTGCCGGGCGTAGAGTGCGTAGGGGGTGTAATCGGAGTCGGAGCTGCCGAATCGGACGTCACCGCTTGCCTCGATCAGCGCCTCGGCCTGATCGGCGTCCAGCCCGAAGTCTTTCCGAACGCTGTCGAGCGCCGACAGGGGCGACGCGGATGAACCGTCAGAAATCACCTTGGCTGTGCCGGCGCGGCGGTCATTTTGCAGCGTGA
Source organism: Mesosutterella faecium (assembly GCF_022809315.2). Classification (NCBI taxonomy): domain Bacteria; kingdom Pseudomonadati; phylum Pseudomonadota; class Betaproteobacteria; order Burkholderiales; family Sutterellaceae; genus Mesosutterella; species Mesosutterella faecium. Next base: position 49,078 of record NZ_JAKZJU020000002.1, read on the forward strand.
AGGGAGTGTTGAAGGTGATGTCGCCTTCGCCCTCTGCCGTGGACCTGGTCTTGAAGGAATAAACGCCGTCGCCATAGACCTGCATCAGGCTGTCGACCTCTATGCCTTTGTAAGCGTCAAGGCTGAGGCCTTTCTTCCGGTTCAGGCTCAAGCTGTTGCTTTCAGCATTGACGCCGTATTTGACCGTGATGGCGCCGGACTCGCTCGAGGCCTCAAGGTTTGTATTGATGCCGTTCAGATACACGCGGCCCTGAAGGCCGATGTCGCCCGATGACTGGAAGCTCGCGTTCGAAGACCCGGCCGCCCCGATGTATTTCAGATCGTCCTGAAGGAGAACGTCGCCGGAAACGGTGAGGCTTCGGACGCGGCCGCCGGCCGATCCGATATGGAGCTCTGACTGGGACACGGAGATGTGGCCCGTATTCACGCTGTCGGTCTCTTTGCCGCCAATCGCCGTCACGCCGCCGGTCTGGTAAATCTCCTTCATTTGGATCTGCCGGCCCAGAACCGTGACGCTGGGATCCTGTCCGCCATCGCTCTTGGAGAAAAGGTTCCCTTCGAAAGTGGTCCGGGTGGTGGAGGAGTCGCCCAGGGAGAGAGTGGAGCCGTTCGCGCTCACCTGCTTTTGGAACGTAATGCTCCCGCCGTGGACCGTGACCGTTCCCCCGGCGCTCGAATTGATGGAGCCGAGCCCTCCCTCGCCTTTCACCACCACCGTTCCCGTTCCGGTTTCCGCCCCGACCACGACGTTCTTTTCACCCCATTCGCCGCCGTCGCCCCAGGCGGCCACGTACTGGTTCACCGTGATGTCGTCGGTCACGCCGGTCGTGTTCCGAGTCCAGTTGTTGACGAAATCAACCGTGAGGGAGTCGGCCGAAGCCCCGAGGGAGCAGGCCGCGAGCAGCGCGGCGGCCGTCGCGGTCGCGATCCGCGAGGGCCTCAGGGCCGGGGTCGTCCGGCGGGATGTTCTTGAAGTAGACAGTTGATTTATAGAATATTTTTTCATTTTAGAAGACCGAGAGCAGAACGAAGGGCCGGGAAAAGATGTCTAATGAAAACATTTTTTTACATTTGTAAAGAATTATAGGCCGCCGGTAACCCGAGAACAATTAGACAAAAGGCGCAAAGCTATAAGAATCAACGCATAAACAGCCGGATGGCCCGTTCTTCCGGCGGCGTTTCCCCAGGGGTTCGGACAGAGGCCCCGAGGGGACGGACGCGAAGCGAGGGCGCGGCCCGGGGCGTATTTGACGACATTGATGCGTTCTTGGAAGGTGAGGCGTTGACCACGGAAGACACTCTTTTTGAATATTACGGAGTGTCTTAACTTTTTGGGTCAGTCTAGTCCGGGGCTTTTTCTCTCCTGACCGGCCGCCGCCCGCCTCCGGCAGGCCTTTAAAAATTTTTTAAAACAGCGTTAATTTTTGAAAAGACGCTGGCGGGAATCCCGCCGCCGGGAGCAAACTGTCTGAACGAGCAGGGATTTCCAGTTGGCTCGTCTAGGGAGAAATCGATGAAACGTCGTGCACTTCTTGCAGCTTTCGCGGCGCTGCCGATCATTGCGGCGCAGGCAAAGGACAAGGGCCCGAAGCCTCCCGAAGGACCGAAGCCTGAGGGCCCGGACAAGGGACCCCGTCCTCCGGAACCCCCCAAGGGCGGCCCGAAGCCTCCGAAAAAGGGCGACCGCAGGCCTCCGAAAAAAGAGGACAGGAAGCCCCCGAAGAAGGGACCGGACAAAAAGCCCGAAGGCCCGCGTCCCTGAACTCCAAAAATTGAGAGAACCTTGATTTGATGCCGCCGCCCTTTAAAGTGCGGCGGTTTTTTAGGCCCTCAGCGAAGCGGAGCCGGACCCGGCCGCAGAGAGAATCAGGGAGGCTTCGGCCGCCCCTCCCCCCTTTGAGCGTTGACCGCCCCGGGCGCCATGCCCGACAATGGAGCGCACGGCGTTTCCTTTTTTCTCTCCGGTCTTCCGCCTCTCCTCATGCAGACAGTCAAGCAAATCGCCTCGGCGCTCGGCGTCGGCCCCGACGTCATCCGGTACTATACGGACATCGGGCTGCTGCGCCCCGCGGTGGGCGCGCAAAACGGCTACCGCTACTACGACCCGCACGATGCGCTGCGCACGGCCGACGCCCGGGTGATGAGAAGCCTCGGGTTTCCGCTCGCGCGGGTGAAGGTGCTCTCGGGCGCCCCCTGCGCCGAGCAGCTCGCGGCGCTCAAGGACCGGGAAAAGGATGTCGAAGAGCAGCTCCGGGAGCTCTCCCTGCGGCTCGAGCGGCTGCGTGAGGTGGAGTCTTTCCTCGCCAGGAGCGCGCTTTGCACCGGGACGGTCGAAGACGTCGCCCGGCCCCCGATCCACAGCCTCTACACCTACGGGCGGGAGAAGGACTACAGGGCGGCAAGGCGCCTGGCCGCGGCCTGGATGAAGCACCTTCCCTACACCCACATTTCGGTGAAGGTTCCCCGCGAAGAGCTCAACGACCCGGGCTTTGGGGGCCCCTATTCGGTGGAGCTCGGGGTGGGGGCGACCGATGGGTTTGCAAAAAGGCTGGGGCTGGACCTGAGCCCTCCGGTTGAGTCGATCCCCGCGGGGCGCTTTCTGATCGAGTACCTCAGAACCCCGGACATTCTGTCGATTTCGCCCGCAGATCTCGCCCCGATGCTGTCGCTGTCGCGGCGGCTCGGGCGGCCTTTCCTGAACCACTCCTCGGGCAGGCTCCTCGCGATCGAAGACGGCCCGCAGGGGCCCGTCTACTCCATCCTGATCCGCGCGAGGATCGGCTGATCCCCGTCCCCTTGCCTGATCTCCTTGACCTCGGTGCCGCCCCCGGGTTTAGGGTGTGCCTGAACGGAAGACCTGGAAGAAAGGCTTCCGGACCCTTGAGAAAGGAAAAAAGGAGAAACACATGGCAGAAAAAGCAGTTTCCAGAAGAACGGTGCTTCGGGCCGGCGCGGCCCTGGCGCTTTCGGCTCCGGTCCTGCCCGCCTTCGCGCGGACGCAGCCGCGCTTTGACGTCATCGTAGCGGGCTCGGGCGCCGGGGGCTTTGCCGCGGCGATCCGGGCCGCGGAGAACGGCGCCCGGGTGCTGCTGCTCGAGGCGAACAGCTGGGTGGGCGGCGCCTCGCGGGTTTCGACCGGAATCTTCGGCTGCGCCGGGCACCCGATACAGAAAAAACTGGGCTTCACGGCGACGGCCGAGGATCTCTATAAAAACTACATCGGCGTCGCCGCGGCCACCCGCACGAAGGCGAAACCCGAGGCGGCGCGGATCCTTGCCGACGGCGCGGTGCCCGCGGCCGACTGGCTCGCATCGCTCGGGGTCGAGTGGTCGACGAAGAAGGCCCAGAAGTTTTTCTTAAACATTAAGGAAGGCCACAGGCTGGGAGAGCTCCTGATCGATTCGCTCGAACGACGCGCGAGGGCGCTGGGGGTGGAGATCCGCACCCGGCACCGGGCTGAGCGCCTTCTCGTGAAGGACGGCCGGATCGCGGGAGTGCGCTGCCGGACTACGGAGGGATCCAAGGCCTTTCCAGCTCGCGCTGTGGTGCTTGCGACTGGCGGCTTCGAGGCGAATCCCCGCATGATTGACCTTTACATCGGGCACGGCTGGGGCAAGGCGGGCATTTACTGCACCCCGGCCGACCGAGGCGACGGCCAGAGGATGGCTGAAGAGGCCGGGGCGGGACTCGCCGACATGGAGGTTTTCAAGGCGAACCCCACCATCCACGAGTACAAGGGCAACCGCTACAACCTGCGCTCCGTCATCCGCCAGGGCGCGATCGCGGTGAACGGCGAAGGGCGGCGCTTCATGAACGAGACGGGGAGCTACTACGAGTCGCACCGCATCTGGGCACTGCCGCAGAAACAGGCCTGGGTGCTCTTTGGGGATCCGGCGCTCGAGGCCGACCCGAGGCTAAAAAAGCTCGTGGCCGCGGGCGACATCCTGCGCTCCGAGACGCTGTCGGGGCTCGCCCGTGCGATCGGGGCGGAGGAGAGCACGCTCGAGGTGACGCTGCGGCGCTACGAGGCGATGCGGAAATTCGGGCGCGACGAGGACTTCGGGCGCGGGAACCTGAAGGAGGCTTTTGGCGGCGCGTGGTACGCGGCGCGCATCCAGCCCATGATCCAGGGGACATTTGGAGGCGTGATGACCAATGTGCGCACGCAGGCCCTCACGCCCGAAGGGCGGGTGTTCCCCGGCCTTTATGCCGTCGGGGAATGCGCAGCCGCGGGGCTGAGGGGGCTCAACCCCCAGACGGCCAACGCCGTTTTCGGATCCATCGCCGGGCGCGAGGCCGCGGCTTACAGCAGGGAGGCGTGATATGAAAAAGACTGTCGCAGTTTTGATTCTCGGACTCTTCTGCGCCGCGGCTTTCGCTTCCGACCTCGCCGCAGTGCATCAGAAAGCGGGTGTGCGGCTCAAGGCCGAGCCCACTGAGCAGCAGTGCCTCTCCTGCCACGGCTCTTACGAGTCGCTGGGCGAGAAGACCGCCGCGCTTTCTCCCAACCCCCACCGCAGCCACATGGGGCGCGTGCAGTGCAACGCATGCCATGCCTGGAAGGGCAGGTCCCGGCTCATGTGCCAGGACTGCCACAATTTCCTCGAGCTTGAGGCCGCCTTACGGCGCGGGCGCTGACCGCACACCGGGTTCCTCTTCCTCTGAAAGGAGGGAGGGGCAGCGCGGTCCATGGGCAAAAAAGAGCTCCGAAGGCCGTTGCATCGGCTTTTCGGAGCTTTTTGCTGCCGGCCGGCCCATTCCGCCCGGTCAAGGACGGACAGGCCACGCGCTTTTCAGGCGGATTTTTTCTGCGATAGGTTCGGCACGCCGTTTTGCGCGGCGCGGTTCACGTTGTCCTTCATGTCCTTGCCGGGCTTGAAGTGGACGGCGAACTTGGCGGGCACCTCCACGGACTCGCCCGTTCTCGGGTTGCGGCCGAGACGGGACGGGCGCAGGTTGAGGTCAAAGGCACCAAAACCGCGGATCTCGATGCGGCGGCCGGAAGTGAGGCTGTCTGTCATTGCCTTGAGCAGCATCCGGACGGCTTCATCAGTGTCTTTTTCAGAAAGGCCAGGAATGCGGTTGTTGATGGCCTTGATCAGATCGGAACGGGTTATGCCTGCCATTTTTTAATTCTTTTCAAATGTTTTGCGATAGAGGACAAAATCTTATCAGACTTCGCAGAGGGTGGAGCCCGAAAGCGGGTCATTTTGCTTAAATTGAAACAAATCAGGCCCCTGCAGATTCCAGAGGCCGCCTCCAGCACGGGGGAAAGAAAAAAAGCTCCGGCCCGCCCGAAAGGCGGGGCCGGAGTCCTTGGAAAGCAGGGCGCTTCGCGGCGGGGCCCCGGCCTTTTTGGGGGAAAGGGGCCCCGGAGCGGACCGCTCCTTACTTGATCGACTTCACGGCTGAATCGGCGGCAACAGCTCCGGAGATGATCGCCCAGGAGTTCATCATGGCGGTCATGGAGTCGGCGCCGTTCGCACCGCCCACAACGCAGCCCGCGCCGTAGAGGTGGCCGATCGGCTTGCCGTTCTTCCTGAGGATCTGCATGTTGGCGTCAGCCTTCAGGCCGCCCAGCGTCGTGCAGAAGCGGACCTTCTGCTCGACGATGTACCAGGGTCCCTCGGTGAGCGGCTTCAGGGTCTTGCGGCCGAAGTCCTTGTCGGAACCCGCCTTGACGAAGCCGTTCCAGCGGTCCACGGTCTTCTGCAGCCCGGCCGGATTAATGCCCATCTTCTTTGCGGCTTCGGCCAGATTCATGGAGGTGGCCATCACCGGGCGGCCGTTGTTCACGATCTTCGCCCACTTGTTGAGGTCATCCTCGGAAGCGACGAGTTTGTCCTCGAGGGACTTCGCGACGTACTGCTTCCAGGCGGCCTTGTCCATCACAATGTACATGATGGAGTTCTTCTGAGCCTTGGTCGCATCGGTGAGAATCCCGAGGCCCTTCATCTCGTCGACGAAGCGCTTGCCGTCGGTGTTCACGTAGATGGCGCCCGACTTCTTGATCGTGTCGGTCGAGGAGGCGGTGGCGGCCAGGCCGTGGTGCGGCGTGGTCTCAACGCCCTGCGGGTACTGCTTCACGAGGTCGAGGTTGATCGTCGCGGCCCCGATCGCACGGCCCATCTTCAGGCCGTCGCCGCTGTCGGAGTCAAGACCGTAGAAGAGGCCCTTCTTCACGTCCTTCGGCAGCAGGGCGCGGTTGGCGCCGTAGCCGCCCGAGGCGAGAATAACCGCCTTCGTGTTGAAGATCTTGTAGCTGCCGTCGGCGAGGCGCGCCTTCACGCCCGTCACGTTGCCCTTCTTGTCGGTGATGAACTTCTCGGCGCGCGTGTCGGTCATGATCTTGCCGCCGTTCTTCTCGAAGATGCCGCTCATGAGGTGCAGGAAGTTCACCGAGCGGCCCTTCACGCCCAGCTGACGGTTGGCGGAGTGATCCGGGTACTGGGTCGCGGCCGGTCCGTACGGGATCTTGAGGTCGTCGATCAGCCAGTCGACCACGCGGCCCGCGTTTTCAGTCGTCATCTTGACGAGCACCGGGTCGTTGCGGTACTTGCCCACCTTCATAATGTCCTTGTAGGCGAGCTGCGGGCTGTCCTTCGTCTCCTTCATGACTTCGCGCTGGTAGCGAGAGCCGGTCGCGATAAGGGTGCCCGCGTTGAGCTGCGTGTCGCCGCCGATCTGAGGCATCTTCTCGATGAGGATCGTCTTCTTGCCCTGGGTGGCGGAGCGCACGGCCGCGGTGATGCCCGAGGCGCCGCCGCCGATCACGAGAATGTCGGTCGCGACGGTCTCAGTGCCCTTCTTGCCGGCCTTCTTCACAGGCACCACCGCCTTGAAGTCGGCGGGGTTGCCGCCTGCGGCCTTGATCGCGTTGTTCACGGCCTCAAGGATGCCCTTCGAGGTAAGGGTTGCGCCCGAGACGGTGCTCACCTTCGTGGAGTTGGCGGCCACGATCTCGCCCGGGAGCTTCTTGAGCGCCGGGTCGGAGACGCCAGCGGTCTCGGTCTGCTTGGTGATCTTCACTTCGGTGATCTTGCCGGCCTTGAAGGTGACCGCAGCGGTCACGGGGCCGCCGCGGCCCGCGCCGGTGCCCTCGAAGGTGCCGTCCTTCACGGCGGCGCCCGCGGACACGCTGAGGAACGCGGCTACGGCCGCTGCAGTGACGGTGAGTGCGAATTTCCTGCTCATTTTCTCCCTCCTGGAGAGGGCGCACCATGCGCCCCTTCTTTTCTAACACAATATGGTTAGTTATTTTTGCAGAGAGAAGCGCAGGTGTCTTTATACGTACGTATAAGGTCTATATCCAATCCCTGAAGTTTGTTTGGTAGGTTGGCAAAGCACTCTATTTATTTAAAAACATCAAATTAGGTTTTAAATTTCCATTTTTTTGACTCGTATCCACAGTTCTCTCGTAAGGAAGCCTTTCCCCTCGTGTGCGGATATCCGCGGGAGAAGTTTCCGCCTTTGTTAAGGAGAATGATGATGAGATCCAGCCGCAGACCCGCTTTTTCCGAGGTCTTTGCCATACTGTTCGGCGTGTTTGGAACCGCCGCATTTTTCTCTTCTCCTTGTTTTGCCGAGGATGTGCCGGCATTTTCCAGAGCGGTGGGCGGCGAGACGAAGGAAATCAGCGGCGACGTCATCACAGCCACCGGCACGTATACGAGCGGTACCGCTGCCGTGGAGGGCAGATCGATCCTCTTAATGCGAATGTCAGAAACGACACGAGCTTCAGCGCAGGCTCGCCCAGTGCGTGGGCTATTAAAGATCGCAGCACGGTTTCCGTTCCCACGGCCAAGGGGGAAACCGCGATCAGGCTGCCCAGATACTCCGGCGCGATTTGTGCCAGCAACGGCAGAGTCACCGTCGAGGCAGAAACAGGCGGCAACGCTATCCCGGGCGGTTGCCAGGATACGGAATATACGATTTGGGCTGAAAACAACGGCGAAGTCACCGTCAGGAATGAAGCCGGAAACAACATCCTGAGCCCGGGCGGCATCCGTCTGGATAAAAACAGCACGGTCGAACTTACGGCCGTTTCAGGCAGCAACAGACCGACAACCGGCGGCGCACCTGAAAACGCGAGCCGGGCTGCACGTGGCGTTCTGAGGCCGCTCTGTAGGGGCTCGGGGGTTTTCTGCTTCTTCAGGAGGAGTCCCCGCCGCCCACGTCTTCCGGAAGAACCTGCAGCGTGATGAGCGGGTTCTTCTTTTCATCTGCACCTGCGGAATCAAGCAGCGAGCGGATTTCCACGGCCGAGCGGAGGGCGAGCTTCGCGTAGATGTTGGAGCGGTGGATCTTGATGTTCTGCTCCGACACCCCGAGCCGATCGGCGACCGCCTTGTTGGGCAGCCCCGTGGCGACAAGCTGCGCCACCTCGCGCTCGCGCGGCGAGAGCTTCGCGAGAAGTTGCTTCGCGCGCGCCCTTTCCCGGGCCTTCTCGCGCGAGGTCGCGTCCCAGTCGACGAGAGTGCGGCAGGCCTCAACCAGTTTTTCAGCCGGCACGGGCTTCTGGAGGAAATCCGCGGCCCCGCGCTTCAGGGCCATTACGGCCATATGGATGTCGCCGTGCCCGGAGAGGAAAAGCACGGGGAGCCTGATTCCGCGCGCATTCATCTCCTCCTGGCACTGCAGGCCGCTCATGCCGCCCATGCGGATGTCGAGCACCACGCAGCCGGGCCGCTCGTGGTCGTCCTTCTCGAGGAAGTCCTCCGCGGACTCGAACTCCCGCGTGTCGAACCCCGCGAGCTGAAGGACGAAGGCCTGGGCTTTGCGAAGCTGCGGCTCGTCGTCCACGAGCCGGATGAGAGGCGAGAGCATGGCTTAATTCTCCTTGTCTTCTGCGGGTACGAGGGGCAGCGTGAGGGTCGCGACGAGCCCGGGGCCGGGCGCGGCGCGCCGAAACTGCACGGAACCGCCGTGCGACTCCATGATCCGGCGCACGATCGTGAGCCCGAGCCCCAGCCCGTCGCGCTTCAGGCTGCGGGTGGGACGAGCGAGCCCCGCGATGAGCTTGTCGGAGACCGGCGGCCCGTAGTCCCGGACGCTGATCCGGACGTGCGGCGGTTCGCACTCGAGCCCGATGTCCAGGCGCCGGGCGGCTTCGGGCAGCGTCCCCATGCAGGCCGCGCCGTTTTTAAGCAGGTTCACGATCGCGAGTTCGAGCTCGAGCGGCTCGACCAGCACTTCCGGCGAGGCGGCTCCGGCCGGGCTTCGATAGAGCCTGCGGATCGAGACGCCGCTTGAGGTCGTGCTATGGCTGAAGGTGCGCAGCGCCCGCTCGATGAGCCCCGCGGCGGCCATCCGGTGCCGCGGATGGGTGTCGGCCTTCGCGTAGCTCCTCACCCGCTCGACGATGTCGGAGACGCGCTGCGCCTCCGAGACGATCTCGTCGGCTGTCTGGTTCACGACAGGATCCTCCGTCCCCTTTTTCCGGAAATACATCCGCAGCCCGCCCGCATAGGTCATGAGGGTTGCCAGGGGCTGGCGCACCTCGTGCACGAGCAGCGACGACATTTCGGAGACCACGCCCGCGCGCTCCATGTGCGAGAGCCGCTCTCGGGCCTCGCGGGCCTGCCGGTCGCTTTCGGTCTTCTCGTCGATCGCGGCCTGGAGCTCGCGCGTTCGGCGCCGCACGAGCTCGTTCGCCCGAAGCGTGTGGAAGATGAGAAAGCCCGCCGCGGCAAGCAGCGCGAATACCACGCTCTTGTACTGCTCCCAGAGCACCTTCCAGTTGGTTTCGCGCAGGTAGCTGTAGGGACCGATCTTCAGGGTCTTGTAGAGCTTGTCGACCGGGTGGAAGTCGTTTGCGATCCCCCAGCTGTAGCCCCGCCGGGTGGGCGGCATGGTGAGTGCGGCCACCATCAGGGTCTTCACCGCTCCGGGGGTGAGCCGCGGCGTCGCCCCGAAGACGGTGTCGGGGAAAAGCGCGCTCGTGCTGCGGCAGGGGTAGCCCGTGATTGGCTGGGGTTCGAGCACGCGGAAAGCGCCCTTTCTGACGCGCCCTTCGGCCTCGAGCCGCTCGAGGCTGCAGGAGGGGAGCACCGCGGCGTCGGCCTGGCCCGAGGAGAGCCGCTCAAGCAGCGGAGGCTCCTCGTAGTTGGCGACGACCGCCCGGCTCTCGATCGGTCCGAAGTCGACCCCGCGTTCAGCGAGCACCCCCTGGAAGGCGATCCAGGTGGTGAAGCGCTCGGGGTCGTTCACCGCGACCCGGCTCTCCTTCAGGTCTTCGATCGAGCGCACGGGCGAGCGATCGGGCACCACCACGGTCATGCCCACCGCGTGGCATGGATCGCTGATGTGCGGCGCGAGCCTGGTGGCGACCTGCATGATGTGGTAGCGGATGTGCAGGAACGTGAAGATGCCGCTGTCGGCGAAGAAAAGATCGGCGCGGCCCTGCTTGATCGCTTCGATCAGCTGCGCGCTCGAGTAATCCGTGCGCCTGAACTCGGTCCCCGGGAAGCGTTTTTTGAGATACGCGATGGTGGGCTCGTAGGACTCGAGGAAGAATTCCGGGTCGAGCGAAGCCTGAACCGCCACCTGCACCACGGGGGGAAGTTCCTGCGAATAGACGGCCTGCGCCGCGCACAGGGCGCAGAGCGGGGCGGCGAGGCATTGAAGGAGGCGGGAGAAGTTCATGGACTTAAAAAACGCTCCGGAACCTGAAGTTTAAAGCGCGGCGGCGTTTCTGTATACATCTCAGCGCCGAAGCCGGCCAGGCGGTCCTCGCGGGGGCTCGGGGTGGCTCGCAGCGCGGTCTCCCCCCTCCCGCAAAAAAGCGGCCCCGCGCCGGGGATATAAGATTTAAGTGTTTGTAAAATAAATAAAATAAATAGAATAAATGCAGAAGCTTAGTGAGTTCAGCTTAAGGGAAAAATCCATGGCCTTCGGCAACCAGGATATCAGATAAAAATATATATTTTTCTGCAATGGGATTCTTCTTGGTCTGATTCCTCAAAGAAGGAGCGCCCCCCGGGCCCCGCGCTTTAAGGGGGAGAAGAGCTCCCACGGTTTTACAAGACTTCAAACACTTTTCTTAGAGAGATAACACAATGAACGGCGTAACCGTCATGCTGATCGCCTTTGCGGCGCTCGGCTTCGGGTATTTCGTATACTCGAAATGGCTGGAGAAAGTCTGGGGCATCGACCCCAAGGCCCTCACCCCGGCCGTAAGAAACAAGGGCGGGGACTTCGCCCCGGCCTCCAAGTGGACCGTCGCGGCCCATCAGTTCACCTCGATCACGGGCGCGGGCCCGGTGACCGGTCCGATCATCGCGGCAATGTTCGGCTGGCTGCCGGCGCTGCTGTGGATGCTGGTGGGCTGCGTCTTCTTCGGCGCGGTCCACGACTTCGGTGCGCTCTACGCCTCGGTCAAGAACAACGGCAAGTCGATCGGCTCGGTGATCGAGGACTACGTGGGACACACCGGCAAGCAGCTCTTCCTGCTTTTCTGCTGGCTGTTCTCGCTGCTCGTGCTCGCGGCGTTCTGCGACATGGTGGCCGCGACCTTCAATGGCTTTTCCAAGACCGGCGCTCCGCTCATGCCCAACGCCGCCGCGGCCTCGATCTCCATGATCTACATGGTGGGCGCGATCATCTTCGGCCTTTTCATGAAGTACGTGAAGCCCTCATCCGGACTGCAGTTCGTGGTGGGCGTCGCGCTCATGGTCGTGATGGTGGCCCTCGGCATCGAGTTCCCGATCTACGCCTCGGCTGACACCTGGCGCTACGTGACCTTCGTCTACCTCTTCGCGGCCGCGGTCTGCCCGATGTGGATTCTGAAGCAGCCGCGCGACTACCTGTCGTCCTTCCTGCTGCTCGGCATGATCCTCTGCGGCGTGCTCGGCGTCTTCGTGAAGAATCCGACTCTCAACATGCCGGCCGTCACGGGCTTCACCGTGCACAACCTGGACCTCTTCCCGATCCTCTTTGTGACGATCGCCTGCGGCGCGGTCTCGGGCTTCCACTCGCTCGTTTCCTCGGGCACTTCCTCCAAGATGATCAGCAGCGAGCGCGACATGCGCTTCGTGGGCTACGGCTCGATGTGCTGCGAGACGGTGCTCGGCGTGGTCGCCCTCATCGTGGTGTGCGCCGCCGCGAGCAACGGCCACCTGCCCGCCGGCACTCCCTTCCAGACCTTCTCAGGCTCCGTCGCGGGCTTCCTTGAGCAGATCTTCGGTGTGCCCAACGACATCGCCGCCTGCATCCTGACGATGTGCGTGTCCGCCCTCGCCCTCACCACGGTCGACGCCGTGGCCCGCATCGGCCGCATGTCGATGCAGGAGTTCTTCACCCCCGCCCCGGGCAAGGAAAAGACCCTCGTGCAGAAAATCGGCACGAACGTCGTTTTCTCCACCGTGACGACCCTGGTGGGCGGCTTCCTGCTCTGCCTCGCGGGCTACATGTCCGTCTGGCCGCTCTTTGGCTCGGCCAACCAGCTGCTCTCCGCGCTGGTGCTCACCGGTCTTGCCGTGTTCCTCAAGGCGACCGGCCGCAAGGGCTGGATGCTCTACATCCCGATGACCTTCATGTTCATCGTCACGATGACTGCGCTTTTCGAGGCGGTGTTCCGCATCTTCGGCCAGATTGCGAACGGCACCTTCGTGTTCATGGTGGGCGGTCTGCAGCTCATCGTCGCCGCGGCGCTGATCGTGCTCGCGTTCCTCGTGGTCTATCACTGCGTGGGCAAGCTGCGCGAGCCTGCGCCGGCGACGGCGAAGAACTGACCCGGGGCGTCCCGCCCGGCAAGGGGCGGGACAGCTCTCCTTTTCACTCCCAAGCCCCGGTGCGTCCGGGGAGGGGAGGATCCCAGGCGGAGCCTCGCGCTCCGCTTTTTTTTGGCTTCGGGAACCTTCTGGAGAAAGCGGGCCCGCACGGGGCGCGGGCCGCCTTCAGGGATCCGCCGTGAGCCGGATCCTTTTCCCCGCGATCGGCTCGAGCAGCGCTTCGAGGCCGAAACGGCGGCTACCAGGGTGGACTTTCAGAGCGTGTCCGGGATCCGCCATGACTGAGCGGACGGTTCTTCGCGGAGCCGCGCTTTCCGAGCAACGGGCCTTCCGCTGCCTGCTGCTCGCCCTTTCCTATCCGGAAAGGCCGGCTGCGGCCCCGCCGACGAGTTTTTCCTTGGCTCCTGCTTGCTCGCGCTCTCGGGCGGCCTGGGGCTCGTCTGCCTAATGGGGGAGTGCGACGCGTCCCTGCGGGGCCCCTGGGGCTGCTCCGGAGCGCGCAGGCTCAGGAGGCCGACGTGGTTCTCGCGCCTGCGAGGTTCGGCCCGGTCGTGCGGACCCTCAAGCGCGGCACGGAGCTCGATCCGGACCTTTCGGTCCGGCTCGTGCTGCTTAACGGCGGCTGCGCCCCGGGCGAAGAGGTGCGGCTCACGGGTCCGGGCGTGCGCGGCAGCCTGGCCGTGTCGGTCCCGGGGGCGGACCGCGCGTTCTGGGAGGCCCGCGGGGAGGCCATCCTCTGCGTGTCTCACGAAAGAAATCCTTCGGACATTCCGTTCGACCGGATTGTCCGTCTGGGTCCAGCGCCGGTTTCCGCCTGCTGATTCCGCGCTTTTCTTTTTAACTTTATGGAGTTTTAACTCATGAACCGCATCACAGTGACTGAAAAAGGGCAAAGCCTCATCTTCACGTTCGAGGACATCCTCAAGTACTTCGGCTCGGGAAAGATCTCGGGCTGCGTCGTCGGGGTGAGCCACGGGCTCATCTCCATGCAGCTCGCCTTTCCGATGCTCGACGCGGGCCGCCCCCTCGAGCGGCGCGAGGTGAGCGTCCGCACGGCCTTCCCCGGCGCGGGAGCCCGCGACGCGCTTGAGATGGTGACGCGCTGCTTTACCGACGGCCTCGTCGTGGTCGACAAGAACATGCCGGAGGCGAAGGACGCGGTCGAGAGCCCCGGGGGACGCTACTACTTTGAGTACAGCTACCGCGGCCGCACGATCGCCTGCAGCGTGAAGCCGGGCTGAGTGAAGCCGGAATTCATCGCCCTCGCCCGGCTGAAGAACCGCACCCCGGAGCAGGAGTCGGCGCTGGACTTTCGATGAATTTCCTCTGTCCCTGATGCTGACAGGCCCGGGGGCGCTCGGTGATCAGCGTACAGATGTTTGATGATCTGCGTTATGAATTTGTTCCGGTGATTGCGGCAGTTTCCCTGGGCCGATATGGCCATTGCCGCCGTGGTCATGCTGATAATCGAAAAATCAATTGGCCTGAAGGCAGTTTAGGGCGGGAAGAGAAAATCATAAATAGTGAATGCCGCCTTACGGCAGCAAAGGATGAGACTGACGGGACGGTTAAAGCGGTAAAGCACGGCGCGCCGAACTTTGAATCCCGCTCAATCACCAAAGGAGTTGCAGCAGGCAGGCTCCCGCGATGTAGCAGAGCAGGTACAGCGCGCTGCAGCGGGCAAGCAGCGGCAGCGTCTTCAGGTAGTCCGCCCTGAAGTAGTCGAGCGTCACCGTAAGGCACATGTGCGTGGGCGTGAGCATGATGCCCGCAAGCCCGCAGGAGAGGATCACGCCGGCGAGCTCGAGGCTGCCCTGCGGGACGAGGGCGGCGGCCAGCGGCATCACGATTCCAACGTAGCCCGGGGTCATGCCTACGACCGCCCCGAGCACGAAGGCCGCGGCGCCAAGCAGCACCGGCGCGGGCATCGGCGCGGAGAGGATCGCGGCCGCAAGCTGCTCGAGCGCTCCGGACTCGCCCGCGAGTTCCACGAACAGAAGTATGGCGAAGGTGTTGAGAAACAGAGGCCACTCGAAGGTGTTCTTCAGGATTGAGCGCAGGTCGACGGGCTTGCCGAAAGCAAGGAGAACGGGGATCATGCCTCCGGCAACAAGGCCGATCGAGCGCCCCGCGCCCAGGTTCGTCGCGAACATCAGCACAAAGCTCGCAGCGATGGGGAGCACAGCGAGAAACACCTCCCTGGCGGCTTCGAGCCCGGAGCCGGACGGGGCCCCGGAGGACCGCGCCCGGGCCTTGACCGAGCGCAGCAGCACGAGCCATCCGGCCGCCGCAAAGACCGCCCCGGTCCACAGCAGGCTCGCGATCAGCTCTCCAATGTCCACCCGGGCGATGGAGGCGGCGAGAATGACGCCCGGGGCGATCGGCCTCAGGTTTTCAAAGATGTGCCGGAACCAGAAGTTCACGGCGGACTTCTGCTCGGCCGAGAGGCCCAGCCCCTGCGAGGCCTCATCGACGATGGGGGCGGAAAACCGCGCTCCGCCCACCGAGGGGAGGAGCCCGAGGAAGGCCGGCATCAGAAAAAGAGTCGCCTTGGGCGAGTGGAAGGTTTTCTCCAGTGCCGCGACCATGCCCCGGATCGACTGCGCGCCTTTTAATTCAGACTCGATCGCCATGACGGCAAGAAGCGCGCCCATCAGGTCCCAGGTGCGCGGCGAGAGCGCCGTCTTTTCAAGCGAGGCGGCGAGTACCCCTGGGTCCCTCGACGTGAAGGCCCAGATGAGAAGCCCGCCCGAGAGCGTGGCGGCTCCGACCGGGACCTTCCTGCGGATGAGCCAGACGATGAGCAGGACGGCAAGTCCCATCACCAGCGCGATGCTTCCGCTCATGGCTGCGGCCTCCCTTTGTCAGGTCTGGGCGGCCGCGGGGGCGTCTTTTTCCCGGGCGGGGGCTGAAAGGCCTCCGGGCTTTGTCGCCGCGGCGCGGTCGAGGATCGAAAGCAGAGGCTGCGGGAGCCTGCTGCGGGCCGCTTCGCGGACCGGCCCGGGCACGCCCCAGTAGGCCTCGGCGAGGCTCCCCGCGATGGCGGCCTGGGTGTCGGTGTCCCCGCCGAAGGAGATCGCGCGCCGCAGCGCATCCTCGAAGCTGTCCGAAGAGAGAAAGCTCATGAAGGCGATGGGCAGTGTGTCCATGCAGGTGACGGAGGGCCGGGCCGAGGCCCTGAAGGCCTCGAAGGATCCGGAAAGATCGTAGCCGTAGCGCCCGGTGATATAGGAGCGGATGTCCTCAGCCGAAGCGCCGGTTCTCGCAAGGAAAATGCCCGAGGCCGCGGCGCAGGCTCCGCGGATGCCCTCCGGGTGGTTATGGGTCACGGCGGCGGCGATCTCCGCGAAGCGCTCAGTCTGCGGCAGACTGTCGAAAAACCAGCCAGCGGGGGAGACCCGCATCGCCGAGCCGTTGCCAAAGCTGTTGTAGGGCCGGGGGTCCTCGGAGCGCAGCCACAGCTTGAAGCGCACGCCGTAACCCGCATTCGGGTAGAGGAGCGCGAGACGGCGGATCGAGGCGATGAGCGCGGAGGGCGTCTTCTGCGGATCGCCTCCGCCTTCGATCAGGCCTTCGGCCACGGCGAGCGTGAGCACCGTGTCATCGGTGAAGCGAGAGGCGGGTGCAAAAAGTGGCCCGGCGTACGAGTTGATCGTCCGGGGAGCGCGGCAGTGCTCGTAGGGGCTGCCCGCGATGTCGCCCGCGATCGCGCCGTACAGGAAGCCATGGCTGAAGTCTTTCATAAGAGCGCTCTCCAGAAAGGAGCCGGTCCCTTTTGACGCGGGCGGATAGCCGCGGCGGAGCGGCCCGCCGCGTCCGGGGAAACAGGGGCGTCCGAAAAAGAAGGATAGCACCGCCCGGACGGCCCCGAAGCCTTTCAGCGGCGCAGCGCCTCCTCGGCCCAGAGCGCGCGCCGGGCGGCCTCTTCGGGCAGCCCATCCAGATCCCCGAGGAGGGGCTTCAGGCGGCTGGGGATGAAGCGGCGGAAGACAAGGGCGCTGCCCCCCGGCGAATACCAGGCTCCCGCCTGCGTGAAGGGGGCGGCAGCATCCATTGCAAGGCGGTTCAGGTCAAGGGCCGCCTGCCAGGCGAGGGCTTCGGAGGGCTGCCTCGCGGGCAGCTGCAGCTCGATGGCAAGCCCGGGCCCCAGGGCCGCGTGGCGAGAGGCCCGAAGCGTGAGCCGCGTTCCCGCTCCCCCGGGGCCGGAGAGCTTCCCCTCGAGCCCGGAATCTGTGACGGAGGGCTCCTTCAGGGCGGCGGCCCAGTCCGAGGCCCACCGCCTGAAATCCCCGGCGTTCCAGGCCGGCTCGGAGGCGTCCGCGCTCCCGCGGCCGGTGAGGGAGGCGACAAAGCCCGTGAAGAGCGCCTTCGGGGCTTCGAGCGCTGCTTCCTTCACGGCTGCCCCTGCTGCCTCGCTCCAGCGCCCGATCCGAATGCGGCTGCCGACCCGCAGCTCGCCGCTGCCCGCGCAGTAGAGCGCGCCGCAGGAAGCGAAGGCGTTGATCGCGTTTTCGGTGCGCGGGTTGAAGGGGAAGCGCTTCCTCACGAGGGAGGGGACGCCCGAGGTGACGACGAGGTCCGAGGCTTCGGCCTGTCCGGGGCCGGTCTTCGCGGCGCGCGCCGTGAGGAGGACTTCGCTCGAGGGCGTGACAAGCTTCAGGCTCGCCTCGTCCTCGTAGGAGGCAAAGACTCCGGGCTCGTCAATGAACAGCAGCGCGACGCGCGCGAGCGACAGCCCGCAGGCCTCGTGCGCCCCGCTCTGGAGATCCTCGGCGAGCTGCTCGGCCGTGAGCCCGCGCTCTCTCTTTTTAAAAAGCCAGTCCAGCATGGCATCCTCAAGGAAAAAGCGGAGGGCGCAGCTCCTGAGGCTTGCGCCCGTGTGGGGTGAGCATAGCCCAAAAGAGAGCGCCCTGCGCCTTCTGCCGCCCTTACGTCAGGATATATGGAGCTGCCTAAAAAATAGGCATACTGGGTTAGCCCTTAGAAACAATGGGGATTTTTGTCGCGAAACCCGCTCTTATTCACAGATTCTGTGGAAATGTGGCCCCAAGGTTACAGCAAAATTTTGTAATGCAGGAAAAATGGCAGCGCCCGCCGCTCGCAAGGGAGCTCTTGTCGCCTGCGGCGGCGCCGGGAGGGCCTGGGGAGCGGGGGCGGACAAGCCCCCCTTTTCTGTGGAAGCGTCGGTCAGACCCTGAGGTCGAGCGGGGCGAGCTCTCCCTCGACTCCGGCCAGCGCGAGCAGGAGCAGCAGAGAACGCTGTTCGCACACCCACACTCCCCGCGGGTCGAACCATTCGGCGAGCGTGTGCGTGCCGAACTCCTCGCCGCCCCGCGAGAGCGTGACGGCGGGAATGCCGCAGGCAATTGCGATGTTGCCGTTCGTGCAGCCGCCGGGCAGAAGCCGGGGCTGGACGCCCGCGGCGAGCGAGGCCGCCCTGGCGGCCTGCACGATGCGCGAGGACTCGGGCTGGGAGCCGGCCGGGATGTCGAGGATTTTCCTGCACGACATCCTGATCCGGCCGGGAGTTTCCCAGCGGGCGTTTTCCTCATCGGCTCCGGCCTGAAAGAGCTCCTGCATCCTCTGGTTCAGCCGCTCGAGGACCGTGGCGCTGTTTGAGCGGGCGTTCACCTTGAAGGAGGCGCGGGAGGCGATGCCGTGAATCGCCTGGCCGCCTTCGATCAGCGTGACCGAAAGCACGGTCTTAGGTTCGGCAGGGAGCTCCAGGTCCGCGAGCTTTGCGGCCGCCCGGGCCGCGGCGTGCACGGCGCTCGGCTCTCCCCAGGCTGTCCAGACATGGCCGCCCGGGCCCTCGTAGTCGACCTGCCAGTCGACCATCCCGGTCGCGTTGGCGTAGAAGGTACCGCGGCTGCCGCCGTCGATCGAGATCGAGGCGAGCAGCTTCGTGCGCGCGGGCAGGTCCTCGCCGAGCAGCCGCTTCATGCCGTCCATCGCGCCCAGGCCTTCCTCGCACACGGTCCCGGCGAACACGAGGTCGTGGTGGGGGCGGATCCCGCAGGCGCGCAGCGCCTTGAGCACCGCGAGGTTCGCGGCGAGAGCGCGCGTGTCGTCGCAGATGCCCGGGCAGTGGATCCGGCCTTCGGCGTCCACGAAGAGGCCCTTCACGTCGCCAAAGGAAAAGACCGTGTCGAGGTGCCCCTCGAGAAGCACCGAAGAGCCGGTGCGGCCCCCGCCGCGCACAAAGCCGAAGACGTTGCCGCTCGGAGCAGTCTCGACCTCTTCAAGCCCCGCGCCGCGGAGCAGCTCCGCGTACCGGGCGGCCTTCTTCTGCTCGTGGCGCGAGGGCGCCTCGATGAGCGCGAGTTCCTTTTGCACTTCGATCGTTTCGGGGAGCCTTTCGCGCACGAGCCGCAGGGCCTCCTTCACGGCGGGCAGGGTCTTGAGCGCCTCAAAGGCGCGGGCGACCTCCGGGCCGACAGCTGTTTTTTCTTCGTTCACGGTTTTCTCCTTTGTGGAAAAAAGACTGCGCCGCCGCGGGTCCGGGCCGCGCGCTCTTTCAGCGCACAAGCTGGCAGCGCGCCGAGAGCCCGAGCGCGGTCGCGATTTCAATCCTTTCCGAAGCGGAGTAGACGTAGTCGCGGGACTTCACCCGGGAGGCGGCCTGGCGCACGAAGGGCGCGGCGAGCGTCTCCGGCCCTTCCTTCAGGAAGTCGGCGTAGGCCTCGAGATAGTGCTCGCGCTTTGCGCCGCTGCGGGCGATCTCAGGGTCGTGGGTGAAGTAGGTGAGGGCGGCCGCGTAGAGCTGGCGGATCTCGTAGGCGTAGGGAAAGTTGGGGTAGGCCTTGAGGAAGGCGTCGGAGCCCAGGAGAAACCGCCCGAGCCTCTGCGGTGCGGGGCCTTCCTTTTTCGAATTGACCGACGGGATCTTGCCCGCGGCCTCGTCCATCAGCGCGAAGTATGCGGCCCAGCCGCGCGGCAGCGAGGGCAGGAGGCGGAAGAAGCCGTAGTTTGGCGTGAGCTCGAAGTCCGGGATCTCGTTTTCCCGCGAGGCGCGGGAAAAGCCGTTGAAGGCGAGTTCCTGCTCGATCGCCCGCCCGGCGACCGACCCGTCGAAGATCTGCTTTTCCTTGTAGCGCGAGGCCACCTTGTTGTTGAAGCTCACGATGTTGTTGAGGTAGAGCCGGTAGAACTTCTCGAAGGACGGGTTGTTCGCGTAGAGGGACTCGGTCGCCTTCGCCTGCTTGATGAGCTCGGTGTGGAAGGTTTTCTGCGCGTGCGAGATCTCAATGGAGTCGTCCTTGAGGTTGATGAAGGAGCGCGCGGAAAAAGGGTTGGGCTCCGTCTGGACGGATTTGGGCCCGAGCGTCGTGCGCCCCCAGTTGAGGACCCGCTCGATCATGTCGCCTACCGAGGCGGCCTGCGCTGTCGCGGAGAGCGCAAGAAGCAGGGACGCGCATAGGGCGAGAGCTGTGTTCTTCATGCCGTGTGTCTTTGAAGCCGAAGCGGAAAGTGTGGAAAAAAGAAAGACCGTCAGGCGATTATTGTAAGAAGGCGCATGAAAACAGTTCCCCTTAATTTGTTTCAAAGTAATTAACGGGCGGGGTTCGCGCGGGACGGGGAAAAGCCGCGCATCGCGCCGCGGCCGGTCCGGGCCCGGCTCTTTGCCTGAAAATGCTTAAGTTCTATCCATAAAGAATTACTCCCGCAGGAAAGCTGGCTCCTCTGCGCTCTGCGGCGGGCCTGCCCCTGGAATTAACTTTTTCGCTTATTAAAGAGTGACATTTAAATCTTCCGGGCTTTATCAGAAACAATTTTGATTAAAAAAGGGACAGACTCTTTCGTTTTCCCTCATTGCCTAATCCTATGGATATATGGATATTCGCTCCTTCCGGGGGAACAATTGTGGAGGGTTTTCGTTTTCACCACATTCAAAGAGAGAAAAGGGCAGTCATGAAAAAAACACTCATTGCAGCGGCGTTTCTGGGAGCTTTCGCCGCATCGGCCTTCGCGGCCCCGTCGGTCACCCTGTACGGCCGCATCGACACCGGGCTGCTTTACCAGCACGTGAACCCGGACGCCCCGGGCAAGGACTCGGTCGACACCGTGTCGATGGAGTCGGGCTGGAACACCGGCTCGCGCTGGGGGCTTAAGGGCGGGGAGGACATCGGGAACGTCCGCGTGGGCTTCGTGCTCGAGTCGGGCTTCGCCTCCGACGCCGGCACGAGCAGCCAGGGCGGCCGCCTCTTCGGGCGCCAGGCCACGGTGGAAGTCTCGGGGGCCTGCGGAACGCTCTACGCGGGGCGCCTGGGCTCGATCAATTCCGATATCGGCTCGATCGGCCTTCTGGGAAGCGTCTCCCCTCTGGGCTCGTCCTTCACCGGGCTCGGCACCCACAACTCCACTGGGCACCTCTGGACGCGCTACGACAACACGCTCGCCTACGTGAGCCCTTCCATCGCCGGCTTCAAGGCTGAGGCGATGTACTCCTTCAAGGGCAACACGAAGGACACGTACGGCGTCGAAGGCAAGTCGAGCGCCGACCGCTACGCCGCCGCGGGCCTCAGCTACAACAACGGCGCCCTCGACCTCGTGCTCACCGGCGACTACACGATGTGGGGCAACGCCGAGCACCCGGGCCTTGACGACGGCTGGAGCGTCGTGCTGGGCGGCAACTACAACTTCGGCTTCCTCACCGCCTACGCGAAGGCCACCTACTTCGACAACCAGCTGGTCGCGGACGACTCCGACCTGAACTTCTTCGGCCTCATCTCGACCCCGGTGAAGGGCTGGGGCGTGTCGGCAAGCGTCAAGGTCCCGGTCTGCGGCGGCAGCGCCATGGCCGAAGTCGGCTACCGCGACGCGAAGAACGTCGACGACTCGAGCGACAAGTTCCACCGCCTCTACGCGACCGTGGGCTACAGCTACTCCTTCAGCAAGAGGACCAGCGTCTACGTGACGGGCGGCTACACCCAGGAAAAGGCGAAGAAGCTTGACCGGACGCCGAACGCGGCCCTCGTGGGCGGCGGCCTCGTGCACAAGTTCTAAAAAACAAGGCTTCAAGTGACCCGCGGGCCGGCCGGAGGGGTTTCCAGCCGGCCCGCGCGGCGTTTTTTCCTTTCCGCTTTTCTTTCCGCTTCAGGCATCCCGCGTATTGGGGGCGCGGCCCTGGCAGCGGCGCTTTCCTTTTTCCCCTCTTTCCGCCCCCGAAGCCCCGCGCGGCCTCGCTCCGGGCCTCAGGCCCCGAGGCTTTTTTCTCTTCGCCTGAGCGCCGTCAAGGCGGGTTTTCTCCAAGGCGTAGGAAGGGCTGCGCCATGATAAAGTCACTACATTTTGTTGCTCAGACAATTTTATAAACTATTGATTGCGGTTCAGGCTTCATCCGGTCCCGCTGCGGCCGAGGCCGCGGCGGGCGGCCCCCGCGGCCTTTTGAAGCCGGTCCGCCCGACGGGCGCACGCGCCCCTGGACAGGAAAACGAAGATGGAAAAAAAACCGTCCTTTACGATTCGCAAGCGAAACGGCAGCGCCGAGCCTTTCCTCGGGGAAAAGATCGCGCTCGCCCTTGAGAAATGCTTCCGGGCGGCCGGCACCGCGCCGAAGCCCGGGGACGCCGCCGCGATTGTGAGCGCCGTGCGCGGGCAGCTTGAGGCCCATGAAGAGATGCGCGAGGTGGAGCGCATCCAGGACCTCGTCGAGCGGCAGCTGATGCAGCGGGGCTATTTCGACGAGGCGAAGCGCTACATCCTCTACCGCGAGGAGCGCTCCGGCGAGAGAAGGCTCGTGAAGGAGCTCTCGGAGCTTACCGGGGGCGCCTCTTCCGAGTCCGTGTGGAAGGGCATCGCCCGGGACTTTCCGCAGCCCCTTTATTCGCTTGAGGTGCTCAGGCGCAAGGCGGCCGGGATGGAAAAGGAAGGCCTCGGGAGCCGGGGGCGGCTCGCGGCCTTCATCGCCGCGGCCGAGGAGCTCACCACCGCGGAGGCTCCGCTCTGGGAGATGATCGCCGCTCGCCTTCTCGACTTCGAACTGCGGTGCGGCGTCCGGGAGGCCGAGGAGCGGGCGGGCGTCACGGACTTTTACTCGAAGCTTGCCTGGCTCGTCTCCGAGGGGCTCTACGGGGGCTATATCCTCGAGCATTATTCGCGCGAGGAGATCGCCCGGGCCGCCTCCTTCATCGACGACGGCCGCGACCGGCTCTTCAGCTACCCGGCCCTGAGCCTGCTGTCCAAGCGCTACCTCATCCGCCCGCACGACGGGTCGCAGCCCGTCGAGACGCCCCAGGAGATGTTCCTCGGGATCGCGCTGCACCTCGCGATGAAGGAAAAGAAGGAGCGGCTCGGCTGGGTGAAGCGCTTCTACGACATGATGAGCAGGCTGCAGGTGACGATGGCCACCCCCACCCTCGCCAACGCGCGAAAGCCCGCGCACCAGCTCTCCAGCTGCTTCATCGACACGGTGCCGGATTCGCTCGAGGGGATCTACCGCTGCGTCTCCAATTTCGCCCAGGTGAGCAAGTGGGGCGGCGGCATGGGGCTTTACTTCGGAAAGGTGCGGGCCGCGGGAGGCCGCATCCGGGGCTTTGACGGGGCGGCCGGCGGCATCGTGCGCTGGCTGAAGCTCGTGAACGACACGGCCGTGGCCGTGGACCAGCTCGGGGTGAGGCAGGGGGCCGCCGCGGTCTACCTGGATGTCTGGCACCGCGACCTTCCCGAGTTCCTGCAGATCCGGACCAACAACGGCGACGACCGCATGAAGGCGCACGACATCTTCCCGGCGGTGTGCTTCCCGGACCTCTTCTGGCGGCGGGCGAAAGAGGACCTGGGGCAGCCCTGGGCGATGTTCTGCCCCGACGAGGTCTGGCGGGCGAAGGGCTGGCACCTCGAGGACTTCTACGGCGAGGAGTGGGAGAAGCGCTACCTCGAGTGCGTCGCGGACCGGAGGATCTCGCGGCGCGTGA
The DNA here is from genome assembly GCF_022809315.2 of Mesosutterella faecium. Taxonomy (NCBI): domain Bacteria; kingdom Pseudomonadati; phylum Pseudomonadota; class Betaproteobacteria; order Burkholderiales; family Sutterellaceae; genus Mesosutterella; species Mesosutterella faecium. Next base: position 72,722 of record NZ_JAKZJU020000002.1, read on the forward strand.
TGACGATCCGCGACATCGTGCGGCTCATCATCAAGTCCGCCGTGGAGACCGGCACGCCCTTCATCTTCAACCGCGACACGGTGAACCGCGCGAACCCGAATCCGCACAAGGGCATGATCTACTGCTCGAACCTCTGCACCGAGATCGCCCAGAACATGAGCGCGATCGGCGAGGCGAAGACCGAAGTGCGGACCGTGGACGGCCAGACCGTGGTCACCTCCAGCGTGACGCCGGGGGACTTCGTCGTGTGCAACCTCGCCAGCCTCGTGCTCGGGCGCATTCCGCTCGAGGATCCCGCGGCCGTGAAGGAGATCGTGGCCGCGGCGGTGCGCGCGCTCGACAACGTGATCGACCTCAACCGCTATCCGCTGCCGTACGCGGAAATCACGAGCCGGCGCTACCGGGGCATTGGGCTTGGCGTGAGCGGCTGGCATCACGCGCTCGCCCTGCGCGGCATCCCCTGGGAGAGCGACAGGCACCTCAGGTTTGCCGACGAGGTCTTCGAGCGGATCGCGCAGGCCGCTGTCGAGGCGAGCAGCGACCTCGCCGCGGAGCGCGGCTCCTACGCCGAATTTCCGGGCAGCGACTGGCAGAGCGGGGCCTACTTCGACAAGCGCGGCTACGTCTCCGGGGCCTGGAAGGCCCTCCGGGAGAAGGTGCGGGTCCAGGGCATGCGAAACGGCTGGCTCATGGCGGTCGCCCCGACCAGCAGCACCGGGATCATCGCGGGCACCACCTCCGGGGTCGACCCCGTCATGAAGCGCTTCTTCCTCGAGGAAAAGAAGGGCTCGATGCTGCCGCGGGTCGCCCCCGGGCTTTCCAACAGGACCTGGTGGATGTACAAGAGCGCGTATCTGATCGACCAGAAGTGGAGCATCCGCGCGGCCGGGATCCGGCAGCGCCACGTCGACCAGGCGCAGAGCGTGAACCTCTACATCACCAACGAGTTCACGATGAGGCAGGTCCTCGCCCTCTACATCCAGGCCTGGGAGGAGGGCGTGAAGACGCTCTACTACGTGAGGAGCAAGTCCCTCGAGGTCGAAGAGTGCGAAAGCTGCGCCTCGTAAGGGACCCCCTTTGCCCCTCTCAACATTCACCGACAGGAAACCAGCATGTCTGAAAAAATCAAGAGGAACGCCCTTTTCAACCCGGACGGCGACACCGACCTGAGGCTGCGCCGCATGATCGGCGGCAACTCCACGAACCTCAACGACTTCAACAACCTCAAGTATCCCTGGACCAGCCAGTGGTACCGCCAGGCGATGAACAATTTCTGGATCCCCGAGGAAATCAACCTCTCGCAGGACGTGAAGGACTACCCGCGGCTCGAGCCCGCGGAGAAGACCGCCTACGACAAGATCCTGAGCTTCCTCGTCTTCCTCGACTCGCTGCAGAGCAACAACCTGCCCTGCATCAGCGAGTACATCACGGCCAACGAGGTGAACCTCTGCCTGCACATCCAGGCCTTCCAGGAGTGCGTCCACAGCCAGAGCTACAGCTACATGCTCGACTCAATCTGCAGCCCCGAGCAGCGCAGCTCGATCCTCTACCAGTGGAAGACGGACCCGCACCTGCTGCGCCGCAACACCTTCATCGGCAGCTGCTACAACGAATTCCACGAGAACCAGGACAAGACGGCCTTCATGAAGGCCCTCATCGCCAACTTCATCCTGGAGGGCATCTACTTCTACTCGGGCTTCATGTTCTTCTACAACCTGAGCCGGATCGGGAAAATGCCCGGGTCGGCCCAGGAGATCCGCTACATCAACCGCGACGAGAACACGCACCTCTGGCTTTTCAGGAACATCATCCGGGAGCTGCAGAAGGAGCAGCCCGAGATGTTCACCCCCGAGCGGGTCGAGATCTACCGCGGCATGATGCTCGAGGGCGTGAGCCAGGAAATCGCCTGGGGGCAGTACGTGATCGGAGACGCGGTGAGCGGCCTGAGCAGCGCGATGATCCGCGACTACATCCGCTACCTCGGAAACCTCCGCTGGCAGAGCCTGGGCTACGGCTACCTCTTCGAGGACAACCGGCTCGAGCCCGAGAGCATGAAGTGGGTGTCGGTGTATTCGAACGCCAACATGGTGAAGACGGACTTCTTCGAGGCAAAGAGCACGGCCTACGCGAAAAGCGCCGCGATCGTGGACGACCTGTAAAAGGGAAGGGCGGGCCGGAGCGCCTTAAGGAAGCGGGGGACAAGCGGCCCCCGCGTCCCGCGCCGCCCGGGGGCCCGGGAGGGGACCGGGTCACCTTTCCGGAAGAATGTCGCCCACGGAATAAAGCACGGCCTTCCCCGCGATCATCACGCGGCCGCCCTCCAGGCTCGTGCGGAGCTTTCCGGTTCTGGCCGAGGCCTGAAAGCAGTTCAGGCGGGTTTTGCCCAGCTTCCCGCACCAGTAGGGCGTAATCATGCAGTGCGCGCTGCCTGTGACGGGATCCTCATCCACTCCCGCCTTCGGCGCGAAAACGCGCGAGACGCAGTCGTAGTCACGGCCCCGCGCCGTGACGGCCAGAAGCAGGCCTTCCAGGCTCTTCACCCGGCCCAGGTCCGGCTTCAGGCCGGCCACCGTGCGGCTGTCCCGCAGCACGAGCAGCAGGTCCCGGTCCAGATAAGCCTCCAGGACCTCTGCCCCGACGGCCTTCCTCATTTCGTCCGTGACGGGCACCGGCCGGCAGTGATAGGCGGGGAAGTTCATGACAAACGCGTCCCCGTCCCTCCGGACCCGGAGTATCCCGACCTGGGTCTTAAACTGTATTTCTTCCGCTTCCTTCTCATAAAACGAGAAGAGCACATAGGACGCGCCCAGCGTCGCGTGGCCGCAGAAATCGATTTCCCCGCCCGGGGTGAACCAGCGCAGATGCCAGGCGGGGCCTTCCTTCACGGCAAAGGCCGTTTCTGAAAAGCGGTTTTCAGAGGCGATGTTCTGCATCAGCTCATCGGGAATCCAGCGCTCCAGCACGCAGACCGCAGCCTGATTGCCCTTGAAAAGCGTGTCTGTAAAAGCGTCGACTATGTACTGTTTCAAAATCCGCACCTCCTGGGTCAGAGGGCCGTGAGGCTCCTCGTCCGGGCGGCCCGGCCCTTTTTTCGGCCGCCGGCTTTAAGGGAAGGAAAAAAGGCCGCTCACTCCAGCCTGAATTCAGGGTGCTGCGCGTCGACAAAGCCGACCGCGGGCTCGCAGGAAAAGACAGCCTTCAGCATTTTCGCAAGAAGATCCCGGGCCTCCATGACCTGGTCCAGGTTGACGTCGGAAAACCCGTCTATCGGAAAGAACGCATAGCTTGTGTCCTCCGTGATCTTCCCGTCGTCGCTCTGCCTCCAGATCCAGCGGCGCGTCTTCACGGTGCGGCCGCTCACGTAGACGAGCTCCCCCTCCGGCACCGGTTCGGCCTGCTCTTCCCCCATGGGCTGGAAGTGATCTCCCGCTTCGGAAAAGCGCACCGAGAGGCCGCCCTCCCATTTGTCCACGTCATGGGCTCCCATGGGCAGCTGGTATCTGAGGGAAAAGGCGTTGCCGATGTCCACGATGGAGTTGATGTGGGGGAGGGCGGGCGTTTTTTTAACCCGCCTGCCCAGGGCTTCAATGGAGCACATGAAGCGGTTCGGGTTCATGCCCAGCTTCTGGAAGGCGCTTCTGCAGGCCTTCACGTTCCGCAGCTCCCTGATGTCCTGGTCTGACACCTGCTCATGAAACTTCTGAATTTCCTCGTTCAGGAAGTCTTCGATTGCTTTGCTGAACGCGTGATTGTCAATCCCGCGGGCCGCCACAATCCCGAGGCAGTAGGTCGGAAGCGCTTCAAAAACCTTCGGGTCAACGTTAAAAACCTTCACCTTGCATTCTCCTTTTTTCCCCGGCCTGCAGGAGCTCCTGCCTTTCCTGCGGCGCCTCTGCGTCAGGGCCTGGGCCGCTTTCAATATTAGCCGCCTGCGGCGCTCAGCCGGTGATTTTTCCGTGGTTTCTTTGCTTTTAAACGCCAGCCAGGCTGAAGCGCCGTCTGGCCGGCCCAGGCGAGGAGCCCGGCCTGAGGCTTTTTTAAGCCTGCGGTTTGAACGCAGTTTGAATGAGGCGGATTCAGACGGGAGAAGTCGCGGCGTGGAAAAGGGCGGCGCCGGCTGGACTTTGCCGCTGTTGTCTGACACAATGAAAGCTTTTAATTCCAAAGGAGAAAAGCCCAATGAAGCAGACGACCGCCGCCGGTGCGCTCACTGAAACTGCGCTTTGCCCGTCGGACTACGCCCGCATCGTCGATGCGTTTCATGCACAGTGGGGCTGGGAGACGCAGGGAGCTCCCGGACTCGGCCGCAGGGTTGCGGACTGGTACTGCTCCAAAATGATGCAGCACGTCACCTTCGGGCGGCTGCTCATCGCGCCCTCGGGCGGCACGGCCGGACTTGCCGTCGGGAGCGTCTTCGGAGACCGCCCCGTCCTGGGCAGGGACGCGCGCCTGCCGGAGCGACGCGCGGCGCTGCAACGGGAAATTGCCGCCCAGGAGGGCGGTCCTGAGACGATAGCCCTTTACGACAACATTGCCCGCATTAACGAGCAGCTGAGGCGCCGGGCCCGCGAAAACGGACACATCTTCGCGGCCGAGCTTTATTTTCTCTGGGTTTCGCCGGATTACCGGGGCTGCGGACTTTCCAGGCGCCTGCTCAACGCCGCCCGAACAGCGATGAAGGCGAGGCGCGCCAAGAATTTCTGCCTTTTTACCGATACGGACTGCGACTGGAAGTTTTACATGCGCGATCCCTGGGTCGCCTGCGGCCGCGAGCCCTGGCCTGACGTGCCGGGCATGGAAGGCGGCGCGGGACTGATGTTCGGCGCCGCGCTCTGATTCGCCGGGCCCCCGGCTGGTTTCCCTGGGGAAGGTTGTTCGGAAAAATGCCGGGCAGCCAGGTTCGGGTGCCGAACCATGAGGCTGCGCCTGCATGGGCAGCAGTCAGTCTGCGAGCACGCGGGCCTCATTAATTAAATGAAACAAGTAGGGACGGATCCGAGAAACGGGCATCGGCCCTTCATGCTTTTTAAGCTGTATTTTATGAATACAACGGATTATCAATGCTGAATACATTGGCATTCAGCAAGTATCCTATTTGTTTTCAAGGTATTGAAAATTTTTAGCACATAATTTTTCAGTCTTTGCCGCCCCTCGGGACTAATATATTTCTGAGGGGAAAGGAGATGGCCATGAAAAAGCTGCTTGTTTTGCTGATGTGCTTTGCCGCGGCTGTTCCTACGATTACCGCTAACAAATCTGGATTCGACAAAAATGGGGTTTCTGTTTCGCCTGAGGGTTGGGTTTTTACAAAAGGACCGAGTGGCGTGTTTAAAGATCAGCCGCCGATTGAGAAAGAAACTCCTCCCAGCTTCATAGATATGCGGAAGGTTGGAAATCAGGGAACAGATGAAATTTGGGAAGATACTCGGAATGGCAGGCTGTATACCTGTAACAAAGAGACGGGTTGCAGGTAATTGATATTTTATTTTTGTGCGGAGCGCTCTGAAAAACGGTGCGCTTTTTTATTATGGAACAGACTGTACTAAAACTTATCGTCGGTGGAAAGGAATACCGGGCATGGCAGCCTGTTAGTCAGCAAATAGGTATCTCGTTTTATTTGTAATACTAACTGTATGAATTAGAACGATTAAAACTATATTTAATCCGAAAAATTGAATTTAAATTAAGTAATTACATGCCACATTATCAATGTTTTTCATTGCTCGAAATAATTATATTTGTTAAAAATTACATAATTAAGTGAATGGGGCTGTATGGAGGATCGCTTTTCTCTATGCTATTTCCGGTTATTAAGAGGGAAATGAATTTCTTTAATGATTTTCGGATAATATTTCGAATTATCAATGAGTAATACAAAGCAACAAAGCAAGTACCCTATTTACTACCTATTGGAATGCTCGTCTTGCAGCTTGACAAGATCGTCCTCAGTGAGTACCCTAGAACCGTCGAAGTTGGAGAGCAACCGCTCCGCCTCTTCGGCAGAAAGCGGTTTGGGGCTTGGACGAAGAGAATTGGACTCGGGTGAGCCAAGCCACCGAGCCGCTTTTGCTCTATTCACATAGGCAACATTTCCCCACGATCGCTGTATAGCTAGTCAACCCTTCTTTTTCTCCCTTCCTTTTTCGTATTTGTTGTCTTTACCGTAAGCTGTCAGAGCGATATTAATTTCAGCGCCGTCTCCACTCTTGTCTTTGCTGAAATCAATAGGGACGATAACTGCCTTTCCCTTCTCATCAGTCACTTCGAGAAGGAACACAAAACGCCCTTCCGTCTCCGTTCTAAAGATGGCGACCGGGTCGGCAAGTGCGGCCGGGATCTGCTTGAGAACAGGAATGGTCATATCCGGATGGATATTGTTGCTGAACTTGCCCGTCTTCTCTTTTAGGAAGACGCCGTCGAAAAAGTGATTTGCCGCATAAAGCTCTTTGAATTTAGCCCCTACCAGATGCATGAGTCAGCAAATAGGTATCTTGTTTTATTTGTAAAACTAACTGTATGAATTCGAATGATAAAAAATATATTTAATCGGGAAAATCAAATTTAAATGAAGTAATTACATGCCACATTATCAAGTTTTTCATTGTTCGAAATAATTATATTTGTTAAAAATCATATGATTAAGTGAATGAGGCTGTGTAGGGGATTGCTTTTCTCAATGCTATTTCAGGTTATTAAGAAAGAAATGAATGAATTTCTTTAATGATTTTCGGATAATATTTCCTAAATATTTATAATTATCAATGAGTAATACAAAGCAACAAAGCAAGTACCCTATTTACTGCCCTTCAGGACAGAAGTCCCATCCATAAGCCCCACCGGGATCGAGATTCCGCCGGGCAAACTTAGAAAAAGGAAAAGTTCAAAAATGGCAAATACGAAACAGGCCCGCAAGCGCGTCCGCCAGGCGATCGAGCACAACCTCCGCGTCTCCGCCCAGCGCACCCGCTACCGCACGGCGATCAAGGCTGTCGAGAAGCTCGTCGCCGCTGGCGACAAGGCCGCCGCCGAAGCCGAGTTCAAGAAGACCTCCGGCATCCTCGACCGCTTCGCCTGCCGCCACGTTCTCCACAAGAACGCCGCCGCCCGCCAGAAGAGCCGTCTGTCCGCCGCCATCAAGGCGATGAACGCTGCCGCGAAGTAATCCTTCCCTTTCAGGAAAGATTCTGAAAAAGGCGCACCCCCTTGGGATGCGCCTTTTTTCGTGCCCACTCTCCCCTGGACCCTTGCTTGGCCCCGCGGATCGTGGCGGAAAGGAACAGCCCCCTATCCTTCTCCTCCGCTAACATTACCGGCAGAACCCAGGAACGATTCCCAAGAACAGACCGCAATGACACTTTTCTACTACGCGGCGCTCGCCGCGATCGGCTGCTACCTCGCGGCACGAACCTACTTCATCCTCTAGCGGTTCGGGAAAGGGGTTAGGCTCGGAGCCGCAGCGTTCGCGCTCGTCTCCTCACTCCTCTACCCGCTCCTCATGGTGGAGGCGCTCGGGCACCCGTGGGAATCCATGCACGCCGTGCTTTCAGTTGTCGGCTTCTTCTTCACGGCCGCGTCCTTCTCGGCGATCCTTCTCTTCCTCACGGACGCGGCACGGGTCGTGGTGCTCGTCGCCACACTCTTCCGAAAGCGGGGCCGGCTCCCGGGCGCCTTCTACGCCGCGTTCTTCGCCATTGCCTCCGCCCTCGCCCTTTGGGGCGGGATCAACGTAAAGACGCTTCCCCCTGTCCGCGAGACCGCGGTGACTGTACCGGGACTCCCCGCGGAACTCTCAGGGCTCCGGATCGTCCACCTCTCCGACATCCACGTGTCGCCGCTTTTTGAAAAGGACCGGTTCGAGGAGATCGCGCGGCGCGTCAACACGCTGTCGGCCGACTTCGTCGTCGTGACGGGGGACATCGCGGACGGCACCCCGGACTCTAAGCGCGACTACATGGGGTTCCTCAGCAAACTCCGCGCGAAGCACGGCGTGATCCTGATCCCCGGGAACCACGACTACTACGTGAATTTCGCGGGTTGGAAAAAGTTCTACCTCTCGCTCGGGCTCCCGTTCCTCGACAACGCGAGCGCCTCCTATCAGGTGAATGGGAAGACCGTGTCGTTCGTCGGCCTCGCGGACCGCACCGGACGTCAGTTCAGATTCCCGGGCCCGGACATCGGGAAGGCGCTTTCCTCCGCCCCGGCGAAGGACGACCTCCGGATACTCATGGTCCACCGACCCGAGGACAGCGTGAAGTGGGCGGATCCCCGGTACGGAGCGGGGCTCATCCTCGCGGGGCACACCCACGGCGGGCAACTTTTCTTTCTAAAACCTTTCGTTTCACTCCAGAACCATGGGTTCGTAAGCGGACTCTACCGGGCTGGGACGATCCCCGCCTACGTCTCGCCCGGAATCGGCTCCTGGAGCGGGGTGCCCGCGCGGATCGGCGCCGCGACCGAAATTACGCTTCTCACGTTGAAATAAGAAAAAGTAGAGATTTTCATTCTTTGTATGCCGTGATAGACTATTCCGAATTGTGAATTTTGTGGTTTTTAGAATTTTATTTTTAAAATCAAAATTATGCTTACCCCCCCCCCCCACACAAAGAGCATTAACTGCTTATTGTCGAAGTTAAAACATTGGTGTGAGGGCTTTGAAAAAATGCATAATTCCTCTCAGGAAGATGGCGGTCCGAAGCCATTCATCCCATCCCGTAGGGCTTCAGCTAAAACCATTTTGCTTTTCGCCGTGTATACGGCGCTTTGCATGGCCTTTGCAAAGCTCGTGCTCTTCGGCCTGGGCGACCTGCACGGCACCAAGCCGACGATTGCGCTCGGGCTCCTTTTCATCTTCCTTGTCTCCTCGAAGAAGGCCTATTTCCTTGCGGTCCTGCCGATCAGCATTCTCGCGATGCTCTACACACCGACAGGAATCTTCTACGGGCCTCCGGACAAGCAGGCGCTCTTTTCGCTTCTTGCGACAGACACGAGGGAAAGCCTCGAATACCTGAAGCAGATCCCTGTGTCCGCCTTCCTGAAGGCCGTCCTGATACCGATTCTCGGATATGGAGCCTACTTACTCTGCCATCGGGCCGAGCTAAGGCCCTGGCGGAACAAGACCCTTGTGATTGCTTCAGTCGCCTTCATCGTTTTCCTCTACCGACCGATTCACTGGTTCGACCGCGCAGCGGATTCCTGGAATGGCGTCAAAGGTGAGTACGACATCATCCACAAGGCCAATAACCCCATTTGGGGAAAGAGCATTTACAAGGGACCGAAGAACAAGGACTACATTCTCGTGATCGGAGAAAGCGCGAGGCGTGACTACTTCCACGTCTACGGGTATCCGATCAGAAACACCCCGTTCCTCGACTCCGTTCCCGGCGCGACAGTCGTCGACGGACTTTCGGCTGGAGGCCCTTATACGATCGGGTCCCTCCGTCTGATGCTCACCCAGGGCGACACGAGAGCGTGGGAGCCGCGGTACGAGAAAAGCATCGTGGGGCTCGCGAAAAGCGCAGGTCTCCACACGTCGTGGATCAGCCTGCAAGGAATGGTCGGAAGATGGGATTCTCCGGTTTCCGCGATCGGGATCCAGTCGGACGACAAGTTCTTCGACGGGGACTGGGACCATCGATCAGACCTTGAGCTTCCGGGGCTTTTGAAGAAAGAGCTCGAAAAGGAAGCTAAGGGTCCCCGGCTCTTTTTCCTCCATATGCAGGGTTCGCACTTCGATTCCTGCCTCAGGATAAGGGACATTACAGACCCTTACATTGCAAAAGACCCGAAGCTGAAAACCGTTGCCTGCTACGCGACTTCCATCCTCAAGACCGACCGAGTGCTTGAAGGGATCTACAACGCGCTCCTTGAAAACAAGGAGCAGACCGGGCGCGAGTTTTCAATTGTCTACTTTTCAGACCACGGAAATGTGCACGACTTCCATCCCGACGGTACGGTGACGCTCTCGAACGGTCACAACACGAACCAACTCTTCGAAATCCCGCTTGTTCGCATCGAATCCTGCCAGAAGGGAAGGAAGAGACTGGAGTCGGCCAAGGCCGGAGTGAGGTTCACGGACGGGCTCGCCACCTGGCTCAATATCCGTAACCTTCGTCTCCGTCCTTACGATCTTTTCGATGGTCAAAGCGATCCGAGCGACTACGGTCTCGCCGCGAAGTTCAAGCTCGGGCCCGAAACAAACGATCCTGCGATCAGCCTTCAGGGGAAGCTGCAGGAGTAGCAAAGAAAAGTTGGATTTTCTTCTCTAGGCCGTAACGTACGTGCTCGGGAGCACATAGAGGAGCACCGAGAGGAACTGGAGCACTGTCCCCGCGAAGACGAAGACGTGCCAGATCGCGTGGTTGAACGGAATCCGGTCCTTCACGTAGAAGAAGACGCCCGCCGAATACGCGACGCCGCCAAGCGCGAGGAGCCAGATGCCGCCTGACGGCAGGGCGGCCGCGAGCGGCTTCATCACGAGTATCACCATCCACCCCATCGCGAGGTAGATGAGGCAGTTCACGAAGTCCCCCCGCCGCATGAGGAGCGGCTGCAGGAGGATCCCCGCTACCGCAAGAACCCATTCCACAATGCAGAGCGTCCAGCCCATGCCGCCGCCAAGCGTGATGAGGCAGAACGGCGTGTAGCTTCCCGCGATCAGGAGGTAGATCGACGCGTGGTCGAAGACCTGAAGCACGCGCTTCGCCTTCCGGTTCGTGATCGCGTGGTAGAGGGTCGACGCGGTGTAGAGGATGATCATCGAGGAGCCGAAGAGTCAGCAAATAGGTATCTTGTTTTATTTGTAAAACTAACTGTATGAATTCGAATGATAAAAAATATATTTAATCGGGAAAATCAAATTTAAATGAAGTAATTACATGCCACATTATCAAGTTTTTCATTGTTCGAAATAATTATATTTGTTAAAAATCATATGATTAAGTGAATGAGGCTGTGTAGGGGATTGCTTTTCTCAATGCTATTTCAGGTTATTAAGAAAGAAATGAATGAATTTCTTTAATGATTTTCGGATAATATTTCCTAAATATTTATAATTATCAATGAGTAATACAAAGCAACAAAGCAAGTACCCTATTTACTGCCCATGGTCGGACCGAGGAATATACATGACCTGAAAGTCGTCTAATGAAACCACGAAAATTCAGTGAGTGACTCCCAGCATTTCAAGCAGCAGCTCGTCCCGCCGAATGGATTCCGTGCTCCAGCGCTGAGCGCCTCTGGGTGTCTGAACGGTCGTCGTTTCAACACAATCAAACCACTCCAGAATCTGAACCAGGGAGTGCGCCTCAAGCCACCGCTTGAGGCTGAGCTCCAGCTCGAGCTGCGACTGTGTCTTTGATGCGCCTTCTCTGCCGAGTTTTTCCTTCACGGCATCAATGGCCTTCGTCAGGAAGCAGTGATAGCCGAGCGCTACGAACTGGCAGAAGAGCCTGCCTTTGAGGCTGTCCGGGAACCACACGCGAGGTCGCCTGCCGTCAAGCGAGTTCTTCTGCACATCAAACATATCCTCGATTTTCTCCCTCTCCCGGTACATTCTCAGAGCTTCGTCGGCATTTTTGACCTCGTTCGAAACGAGCACGAAGAAGCCGAAGTACTTCCTGGCCTGCCTGAAGGCGTCTTCGTTAAACGAGACCTTGAGCGCGCCTCCCCGGCCGACACGGCTGCAGATGAGAAATTTTTCGGCTTTCCTCCTGCCTGCTTCGCTCAAAGGGTCTCCAGCCTCAACCGTGCGCTTGAGTTCGAGCAGATCATCAATTAAATTCTGTTCGTCCCTGCCGATGTTGTCCCGGTTGTAGAAGACATGAACATACAGACGGCGCTCAAACTCTTCCGTTTCACCGGCGGCAAAGCCGCCGCGCGTGCGCTGCCGGACCACAGAAAGCCGGTGCATGCGGCGGCGGGTGACGCCGCTCACCTTTTGATCGAAGGAGCACACGGCTTCAAGCCTGCCCACCTCTTCCCGGGCGGCGTCAATTTCTTCTCGCACCCAGGAGACGCTTGAGCGGATGAGCGTCAGGAACTTCATGTTGCTGCGGGCGAATTCGGCCATATTGCTCTGGCTGCAGAAGCCGTTGTCCGTCACTACGACGGGCCTGGCCAGCGGAAGGCACTTGATCTGCCTGAGGGTGTTTTTGATCGAAATGACATCGGGAATGTTACCGGGCTGTTTTGCAAAAGCGATCGGCTGCCTGTCCGACGTCGAGTACAGAGTCAGCAGCTTGATGGTGTTGAGTCCGTCCCGGTCTTTGTTGAATCCTTGTCTTGCTTCGGTCTGGTTGTGGCTGTAGGTCGAAATCGTGGTCGAGTCGAATGCAATGCAGGGGTTGGTGCTGAGGCATGCCGCCCGCTGCGAGAAATACTTCTGCTGGCCGTCCTCATTGACTCCCACGTCGTGGAAGAGTTTTCCGTAAACGTCTTCGCTCAACCCGGGAGCATAAGGAGTCGGGTGGGTGATCTGCCAGGACTCGATGCGGGGCATCGGGGCTCCGTCGGTGGCGACCAGGTAGCGCGCGACCGTATCAATTTTTTGAGCGGCGGGCTCTCCGAAACTCATCCGCAGCTGATCGGAAATTCCGGTCTGCCGCGAGACCCACTCCAGAAGATCCGTCGTGCCGGTGCACTGCCTTGAAGTCTTAGACGAGACCTTTTTAATCGATTTTTTCCTTGTCGACCTGATTTTCCCCGTTTCGGGGTCAAGAATTCCCAGCAAAGTTGTTTTAATCGTCCTGGTCTTGCGGGTTAGCGGATCGTACTGCGTCTGGCGTTCGTAAACGTAGACGTCCCCATTGGGGCGGGTGATGCGGCGGGTGCCGATGTGGATTTTTCCCGTAAAAGGACGCGGCATGGTGATCTCCTATAGTGTATTCATATTATATCATAGCAACACTAAATAAGTCAAGAAAAAACCGGCGAAATTTCAATTATTTCGACGGTTCCCAGATTGATATCTGGCGATTTTATGCGGGCATTAGACGACTTTCAGGATACATGAAGATTAAGTCCACAAAAAATCATGAGAGTTCTATTTGGATTTGGAACAGCCAGGAGAAAGGTGGGAAAGTGAGTCTTTGGTTGCCATACGCAGAAAGCCTCCTCCGCATTCCACGTTCGAGTTTCTGGGAGGCAAGGTATGGGGAAGAAACTTTGGAAATTGACTTGCAGAAAACCGATTTAATTATGCTTTACGGAGAGCGCGGCAACCTTCCAGTCACCTTTTTGGCAGACCTCTCAAAATACGGCATACCACTTATGATCCATGAACGCCGGCAGCCCCGGCCTTTTATTTTTTATCCTCCCGATTTTCAGGATCGCAATGACATCCTATCGCTCCAAATTCTGGCCCGAAATAATAAGACTCGTCGAAAGTCGGTTGCTAAGGCTCTGGTGAAGGCGAGGATTGCCAGTATGTCCAAACGCTACCTCATTCCGGAGAAAATCTCCAATGGGTTGCATTTCGCAAACAGCATTCAGGAGATCCGCCTTGCGGAAGCTCAGGCAACTGCTCGCTACTGGAGCTCTTGGTATAGCGCTCTAGGGCAGCCGTCGGAGCGGCGAATTAATACGCCGCTCAACCATGCACTGAATCTTGGGAGCGCGTTTCTTCACGGAATACTGCTCCGCTGGATACTCTTCCACCACTTGTCCCCGATGCACGGCTTCCTGCATGAAGCCACTTCATACAGTGCGCTTGTCTATGACCTGATGGAACCGTACCGATACATTTTGGAAGACGCTGCCGCCGACGTGTTCCGTGAAACCGAAGGGGAAGAAAAGGCTATGCTGAGAAAAATTGGGCCGACAATCAAAGAGCGGCTGTCTGAAATAGTTTTTGTACCAGCAACACGACAAAGCGTTCAGCGGAAAAACTTGCTGCACGGCATCGTACTCGCATTGCGAGCATGGCTGGCGGGGGATTCGCCGAAATTCATCATTCCAACCGAAGGCGAACCACGGGGTGGGAGAAAGCCGTTGCCAGGATATATTCTTCCCGGCGGACGGCTGTCAACTCGAAAAGGCGTTTCAAAAAGAGCCCCAGCAAGGAAAGACGTACGCCAAAGGAACGCGATCCCTTAATAACTAGTTCCGATAAAAAACAACAGGGCTTCAAATGCGCTTCGGCGGTTCGGCTGCATCGGTTGCGCAGGGGTATCGATTGGCGGAATGGATTAATGAGGGCCAGGTCTGAGGGCCGCCTGCCTAGTCCTTAAGATTTCAGGTCGCTCAGGGATGGGAAAAACTTCCGCGCTTCCATTTTTTAAGTTTCTTATTTGGGTAGGAGTTGTGCCTAGGAAGTCTGCCCGCACATAAAGCCGCCGTTCAGTGCCCGGCAGGCGGCTTCTCTTGTCAAGACGCCGTAATGACGGTGACCGCTGGCTTCCGGGCGGGTTCCTTGCAAATACATCTCTACGCTTGCCGAACCAGCCCTGCTTTCCTTATGGCTTTTATGAAATAAAAGGCCAGAGGATCACAAGAATGAGCTGCCCGGTCAGAATCCGCAGGAACATCGCGAGCGGATAGACGGTCGAATAGGCGACGGCCGAGGAATTGTTTTCAGACAGCGTCGCGGCGTAAGCCAGAACGGGGGGATCGGTCGTGGCGCCTGCCATGAGGCCCACGATGCTGTGGTAATTCACGTGGAAAACACACCGGGCGATCGTTCCCACGATCAGGAGCGGAATCACTGTAATGAGCAGGCCGAGGCCGACATAGAGCGGACCGTTGCCGTTTGTCATCGCATCGACGAAGCCCTGGCTCGCGGCAAGCCCGACGCTCGCGAGGAAAAGCGAAATGCCCAGCTCCCGCATCATCATGCTCACCGACTGGGTCGTGAAGGAGACCAGCTTCATGAAGCAGCCGAAGCGCCCGATGAGGATCGAGACAATGAGGGGACCGCCCGCGAGCCCGAGCTTCAGGGGCACCGGGAGCCCGGGGATCACGATCGGAACCGACCCCAGCAGGATGCCCGCCGCAAGGCCCACGAAAATCGTGAGGATGTTGGGGTGGTAGAGCTTCTTGATTTTGTTGCCGAGAATGGATTCCAGCCGCTGCAGCGCCGCCTCAGGCCCCACGCAGTAGACCTGGTCGCCCACCTGCAGGTGCAGGTTGGAGTAGGGGAACAGCGTCATGCCCGCCCGGAAGACTCGGGTGATGTTGACCCCGTCGAAGCGGCTCAGCGCGAGATCCTTCACCGTCATGCCGTTGATCTTGGAGCGGGTGATCAGAATCGTGCGGGTGGACACCGGAGACTTGTCCGCCGCCAGATCGACATCGTCGCGCTCTCGGCCAAAAAAGGCCGAAACGGGGAGGCGGTTTTCAGGAGCGGCCACGATTCGGAGGATGTCGCCGCGCTTCAGGGCGGTATCGGCTGTTGGGCTTGAAATCCGGCCCCCGCGCAGAATCCGGCTTGCGATGAAAGGACGGGCGATTATTTCACGGACTTCGCTGATCGTACGGCCTTCGATGCCGGAGTTCGTGGCTTCAACGTGGAAGTAAATCGGCTCGTGGTTCTGCGCCTTTTTTTCATCTTCCCAGTGCTTGTCCTCCTCGGCCAGGTTGATTCGGAAGGCGCAGCGGAGAATGATGGCGCAGGTGATGGTGCCGACAACGCCGAGCGGGTAGGCGCAGGCATAGGCTACGGCGATGTTCTCACCTGCGTAATGGAGTACGTCGAGCGCTTCCTGCGTTGCGCCAAGCCCAGGGGTGTTCGTGACCGCGCCGTAGTGCACGCCCAGCATCTGGGGCAGCGACACCCAGCCGGAGCAGAGGAAGTAAAGCGCGATGGTGACCGCGATTCCGAGCAGCACGAGCAGCGCGGTGAGGCCGTTCAAGAGCAGCCCTCCGCTCTTGAAGGAGGAGAAAAAAGAGGGCCCCACCTGCAGTCCGATGAAAAAGACGAAAAGCGTGAGCCCGAAGTCGCGCATCAGAGTGAGCACCTCGGGGGGCACGCTCAGTCCGAGCTGGCTCGCCGCCAGCCCCGCAAAAAGTATGAAGGTGGCCCCGAGCGAGACGCCCGCGATGCGGATGTGTCCTAAAAGCGTGCCTGCCGCGATCACCAGCGAATAAACGAAAATGATATGGGCGGTAGTCGCGGGATCCGCGAAAAGAGAAACAAGCCAGGACATGAGCGTTTCGGCTCCCGTTTTTTAAGGAAGCCGCAATACTTTTAAAAGGTTGAGAAGACGGAATGCACCGCCGGGGGCAGAGGCGGCAGGGAATATTGCTTAGTCTAATCGCATCAGGGCGGAGATCAGCCTTTCGAACTAGCGTTTTATGCAAATTGGGTTTTCAAAAAAAACAAGGGTAGCACGAGGGCGCTTGTTTCCTTGAAGGATATTAAGGTCACGAATACGTAGAAACAGCACCCGCCTCGCGCCGGAACCGTTTTGCGGCCTGGAAACCGAAGGCCGGAATTCCAAGGGCCGACGTGCTCTGCTCAGAATACCTGAGGTTCGAAAGAACTTTATCCGCCGGACGTTTCACAGAGACGATCGATGGCGGCACGTATCTTTGGTGAAGAGATGAGACGCCGGGACCTGATCCCCTTATTTCATGAAGAGCAGAGAAGGGCCGGAAACTGAAAGAGCGGCTTAGGCGCTTGCCCGCAGCAACTGCCGCCGGGGTTCAGGAAACAGGAAGAGTTCGTGCCGGAAGCGCGTTCAAACGCTGCGGTAAATTCAGGGGCTTTACATTCGCCCCTTTCAGTGGCAAGAGTGGAACTCTTTCCGCAGGGCGAAAGATCAAGCCCAATGAGAGGAGCCGCCTGCCGGGCACTGAACGGCGGCTTTACGTGCGGGCAGACTTCCCTGCGCACAACTCTCATCACAATTGTATCCATAGGTGCTTGAAATGGAGGTTCGAGCGCCTGGTGCCGAAGGGGATACGGACTTTGGGCACGGCGGCAAGACAGGAGATTGGGCGCGTTGGTTTGTGAACCTGGATTTCGTCAGAAGGCAGAACAAAATCGAGCCCGGGCAACACGCTGAGCCCGTGGTGTAGGCAGCATCAGAATTTTTAATTTTTTAAAAAGATTTGATGAAGTCTTTGTTTTTATGCGTAAAAACAAGAGCTAAAGGCCTGTTTTCCTGCATTGACGCTGAAGGAAGCTTCAGCCTAAAGATTGAGAACCGAAAGCAGAATCAAAACTCCGGCCTGCAGACTTATGCGCACGGAATGGAATTGGCCGGCATTAGAGGATCTCAAATACGAGAAAACCGCATGGCAGGTTGCTCGGCGATCGCAGAGCCTGCTCATACGGTTTTCCAGCTGAGGGCCTCCACTTCCTTCCCGCAATGTCTTTCGACTCGCTGTCTGAGAATTTGAGTGCCCAGGACACCTCAACCTGTCAAATGTCGATTTTTGATAAAAGATGCGTCAGGCGCAAATAAACAGACAGGCTTCCGTCCGCACGCAGGGTACTTGTTTGACGTCACGTTGCCTTGGAAGTAAAAAAGATTTTAAGAATACGACGCGGACATCTCTTAAAAATAAATAGTCTCCAGACTAATTTGTTCTGGAAGAACAGAATATATGCTGCTAAAAATGATATTTGTATTAAAAATTTAATTTTAATAATATGAAATGCAAAGCCGATGATTTAAATATGGAAAACAATATTGGCTTCAAATAAATTATTCATTCATTTTAAGTTATGGCTGTTATTTATGTAAATAAATCAAGGCTAATCAATTCAATTTCACCAAACTAGTTGTCAAGAGGCTGAAATTTTTGAGAACATATTTTTTTCAGTCTTTTCCGCCCTTCAGGGCTAATATATTTCTGAGGGGTAGGGAGATGGCCATGAAAAAGCTGCTTGTTTTGCTGATGTGCTTTGCCGCAACGGTGCCGGCGATGGCGGCTGACCAGATCAAATTCGATAAAAACGGCATTTATGTTTCTCCGAGCGGTTGGGTTGTGCGGGCCTTAAAACCAGAAAAAATCAAATTAACTGAGCTCGATAAAGAAACGTCAGCGCCGCAGGAAAAAGAATCGAGTCCAACGGATTACACGGTTCTTAACAGGGATGGGGATCGGTTCAGACTTTGGGATTCTCGCCGCGGCATAATATATGATTGCGACAAAAACGGCTGCAGGTGAAATAAAAATTTAGCTTACGGAGCGCTATGGAAACAGGGCGCTTTTTATACGTGTGCCCGTGCCGAGCACACCGTTAAAAGCCCGCAGCCTTTAAAAGAAAAGCTGCGGGCCTGTAGCGGCCGCTGCCGCATCCAGCGATTTTTAACCCCGGAACGCTACCACCGCGTTCGTGTTCTTCAGGCGCAGGAGAACGGTTTCAAAGACGCGGAAGTCATGGTTCATTTCAGAAGCCCCGAGGTAAGCGGTCACGAGGTCCTGGCCGATGGCAAGGTCCATATTCTGCTCGTCGGGCGCGATCAAAAGGGCGGTTTTGGCAGGAAGGATCGGGGTCTGGTAAATCTTCCCTTCGATCAAAGCAGCGATCCGGGTGCTTTCTAGAGCGCCGGTTCCCGGCTGGATGCGCTGCAGGCTTGCAAACACATCCGGGCTGACAACGAGAACCTTGGAGCCGTAGGCCCGGTTTGCCAGCATGTACTGCAGGCCGGACGCAACAGCAGCGAAGGCATTCTCATCCTTGTCCCAGGCCGCCAATTTCATGGTTTTGCCCGCAGTGCCCAGAAGGCCCGCACAGCCCTTTTCTTCATCGCCCAGGAAAATCAGGCGGTCTTCCTGCAACGCTGCGCCAACGGCGGCGGAAGCAACATCTGAGTAGGAAAACGGCAGGTTCAGGCGCTCGGCCGTTTCAAGGTCGCGCCAGGACAGGGTAAAGTCGGAGGAAATCTCAGCGAGGACCGCAATTCTCTTCGTTCCGTCCGTTTTAACTTCAACCGCCGGGACGCCGGCTCCCAGAGGGCCGTAGATGTTCAGGAATTTCCTTCCCGTCAGCACGGACCTTGCGGCGTTCACCACTGTCTCATCGACTGCCTTCCACTGCGCGTCGGACAGCTTGCTGTCACCTCTCATCAGGTAATCCATTTTATTTTCCCTCCTTCAAGCTTCCAACGGTCGCGCCGGCGGCAGGGAGTTCACCCTGTTTTATCCCGAGTTCTTCGAGCATTTCCAACACTTCTTTCTCGCCGCTCGCGTAAAGGTCTCCCTCCTTCGGATCCAGGTACTTCATAAGCGCCAGAAGTTCGCCCATATGGGCTTTTTCCTCGTCCCTGATGTCAGAGAGCACCGCCTTGGCAACCGGATCGTCGGTCGCCTGGACATGGGCGTCATAGCCGTAGATGGCTTCCAGCTCTCCGGATAGGTCTGCCCGGATGGCCTGGACGAGCTCTTCTTTGGTCATCTTGCGCTCAACATTTGCTGAAAATGGGTTGCCAAACATGTTGGTTACTCCTCTAGCTGTGGCATGAGTGCATGCGATGATTTCAATTTAGCATATGAAGATTAAATTAAAATAAACAGGTTTTTAGACAAAGTCAGACGGATGCTGCCCGTTTTGGGCGTAAAGATGCTGGGCCCCCGATTTCCAGAGAACTGGAGCTCCTGTGGGAAAGTTTTCCCCGTCAGCCGTGCCGTGCACTTTCTTTAATAGACTGAAAAAAGTATGGATTCCGACGCTCCGAGCGAAGCAGCGGATGCCGGAAGGCTGCTTCTTTTCTGACCGCTGAAGTTCCCTGTCCGTCAGCACGAGTATTCCGTCCGGGTCCCAGGTTTCCGGAAAAGAGCCGAGCGCTTTGAGTCCTGAGGTTTTGCCGGCGTTCCAGATGCTGCGCCGCCGCGCAGACCGCAAAACCCGCGGCCGGTCAGACGCCGCTCTTTGCGTCCCGGACTTTGAAGCGAAGGTCATATTCACCAGGGAAAAGCCGTCCCTAAAGCACGGAAATGACGGTTCAGAGTGCCTCTGAACGGCGGATAGCCAGTTCGAAAAAAAACTGCAGCCGGACTTCCAAAGCTGCTGTTTTAGTGGATTATTTATATCCTGAGCTCGGGGTCTTGCCCAAAAGGGAATTAGCCCCCGATGTTGCGCCCGGGCTCTCGAGCCTCTCTGCGTCAGCCTTTAAGGATTCGTTCCCGACAGCTTCCGCCGGAGAGGTTAATTTTTTTCTATCGGCCTGCAGTTTCTTCCCGGCTCTCCCTGTTGTCGAATCAAACTTCACTGACTCATCCGACCGCTGGAAGGCAATGCAGCTGATTTTGCATAAGATGCCTTTTTAATCTATTATTTGCTTCAGTCAAGCTGATTATGTCTTGGTGCTGTTCGTGGAACAGGCGCGTCTCCTCGGTGGCAAAGCTAATCGGCTGAAAGCCCGCCAGCTCCTGGCTCTGTTATCGCCTAACACTCCAGGTACGCGGGCTTTCCGTTTATTTGCCTTTGCAAACTGCACTGGAGTGCCTGCCCGGCGGGACAATGCAGACCAGGCTGCTCTTCCAGCAATGAAGTTCAACCTGGCGGCTCAACAAGTTTGCAGCGGCCGCCTTCATCATGAGAAGACTCCCCTGATCATCAGCTGAGCTCAGCGGTTCAAGCAAGGGCGCGGCAGGTCCTGAACCAACGCTCAGGGCAGAGGCTGCCTTGAAGACCACTTTTTCCCCGCTGCCGTATCCCGCACTTTTTTTATCGATTGAAAAAGCACGGCTTCGAGCGCCACCGAACGAAGCAGCGGATGAAGCGCCGAGGCGTTTTTCTTCACGGTAAGCGTTCCCTGATCGGTGAGCGCCAGAATGCCGGCCGCATCCCACGAGTCGGGGAGGGTGCCGAGCGATTCTAGGGCTTTTTCCGTTGCCGCCAGCCAGTAAAAATCCACAAAATCGAGCTGCGCCCTGAGGTTTTGCAGGCGTTCCAGATCCTGCGTCGAGGCGCAGACCGCAAAGCCGTGCAGCGCCACGCGGCCGGTTTCGCGCGTCGTGACCGATTCCGCCGCCAGCGCGTCAAATCTCGGGACAAAGGCCCGGCCAGGCGCAACCGCAAGTTCGGAAAAGAGCTCGTACCCGTCCTGGAAATAGGGTTTGATGGAGGATCCCGGCAGCCAGGACGGCGTGCGGGCGAGGGCGAGGATCAGATCCGTGCGGGGGGAAAGAGGCGCCTCTGACACTGTATCGGGCTTTAATTCCGCGTTTCTCCGCTCGTAGCCGTTTGCAAAACCCACGGCGCGGCCGGAAAGACGCCTTTCTTCACGCTCCATCTTCCAGGTCTGGCGCAGGGCCGTGCCCGTGAGAATGCCCTCGCTGGCCTTCGCCATCAGGTCGCGTTCGCGCTCAGCGCTGCCGCCGGCGATTCGGAAAATATATTTAAGTTTTTCCACTCCGAGCCTTGCTTTTTCCAGGCTGGGCGCGCTGCGGCCCGCCCTGGCCTCCCGAGCCTCGAAACGGAGGTAGTATTCGCCGGCGAAAAGGCGGTCCCAGAGCACTGAGATGTGGATCCGGGTCGCCTCCGAGATGGTTGAGAGCCAGTTTGAGAAAGAGCTGTAGCCCGGTTTCCAGAGCTGCTGCTTTTTCACTTCCTCCATCATTCGGAAAGAGGCTACCCAGGCCCTTCTGTCCGTAAGCAGGAGGTGCTTGAGGCTGCGTTCGATTTCACCCAGTTTGGAGAGCATGGCCGCAAAATGAAAATGATTTACTCGTGCTTTGCACGAGTATTATTATAAATGAACGAGATGAATCGTTCCCGCCGGTTCAAAGGCGAATTTTCCTGGACGCCTCGCGCTGCGCGTCTTCGCCGCGCCTGTCATACAGGGCGGTCGTTGAAATCGAGGCATGGCCCATCATGTTCTGAACCGTAGTGATGTCGACATTGGCCGCAAGCAGCCTCGTGGCGAAGGTGCGGCGGAGGTCGTGGGTTGAAAGCGCTTCGAGTCCCGCCTTTTCCCGATATTTTTCAACGATGTCGCCCACGGCGTGAGGCGTGAGCGGCCGGCTCGGATCAAACCGCCCTCCCTTGTAGAACCGCCCGAAGACAAAGGCTCCCGAGGCTCCCCGGACTTGAAGCCAGGCCTCGAGCGACTCCTGAACTTCACGGATCATGAAAACATTTCTTTCCTTATCGCCCTTTCCGATCAGCCGGATGCTCGATTCCGGCAGGTTCAGGTTTCGCATCAGGAGCTGCGCCGCCTCGGCGCGCCGCAGCCCGCAGCCCAGAAGAAGCGCGAGGATCGCGTGATCGCGAAGTCCCTGGGGACTGCGGGGCTGCGACTCGAGGAGCGCCTCCGATTCGGATTCCGAAATCGAGCGGCCGGCCGCGAGCCTCGCGTAGCGCACCGCGCGGATGAGCCTGATGCGGCTCAAAGCCTCGGTGTCCATCTGCCGCAGCAGGTAGGCCTGGCGCGCGACGCCCTTCAGGGCCGAGAGGTAGCAGTTGAGGGACCGGGCGCTGAGATGCGGCCTGCCGTCTGCACCGGGCTTCTGCATCGAGGCCATGAAGGCGAGGATGTGCTCGTAGCGGAGCGCCGCCCAGTTGCAGGAAAAGAGATCCTGAGCCCCGGCCCAGCGGGCGACGCAGTTCAGTTTGCTGCGCACGTTGTCCCGCGAAGCCCCTTCGTGGAGGGTCGCGAGGTAGGCCGCCGCGGGATTCAGCCGCGAAGGCTCCTGATGAGCGGCTGGCAGCGCCGCGCTTTCCTTCGGGGCCTCGGTCGGCAGCAGCTCGGCTTCGTAGCGGCGGGGTTTCATCTTTTGTGAGATCTGGGCTTCAATATTACTTCCTATAATAACCATTATGTTAAGTAAATACAACATTCCTGAGTAAATTTTTCCCTGTTTCCACAAGCCCGGCTACCGGCCTCAGTTGGTGAGGAGGCCGCGCGTGGATCTCCCCGCCCCTTGGCGCGCCAGATCACCGGTCGCAGCGAGCCTGCGCAGGGAGCCTTCTAGAGCTTAGGAGTCAAGGACGCGGACAGAGCTCCCGGACATCTTCTCCTTCATGAATCTGCCGCTTCTGACTTGTGCGGCGATCCTTACGGCCCCGAGCGCCGGGCTCTTTGCCGCACCAAGGAGCAAGCCCTTCACAGGCACAAGGAGCACTCTCATCAAACCATAGGCTGCAGGATCTCTCTCCCTGCTTTTTACAATTTTCCCTTAAAAGGCTGAGGAAATTAAGTTTTTCAGATGCTTCCCCTGCTAATTTCCAAAAGGCAACGAGCCTGCCGCTTTAAGCGCCAGGGCTGGTGTTTAAAACGAAAGCGAAAAAAATTGACCTTTGCCTGGCCGAGCGTCGCCTTAAATTCAGGCGCATCATGTTTTAAATGATCTGCAGAGTCCACCGCGCGCCAGCCTTACATACGTTCAACATGGCGAATCTACCAAATGAGAATAGGGCGGGATCTTTCGCTTGACATTCGGGAGTAGCCGGAGAAATCCGAAGAACAGCAGGGTACATTTAAACTCATTTAAATGAAGAACCCTAATTTATAATAATTTGAGGCGTTTTATTTTCACCTCTCTTTAAGATCGCTGAAACCCCGGGTGAAGGGGCTTTGTTTTTCTCATAGAGTAAGAGCGGCTGGGCCCTGGCCGAGGGTGTGGAAATTTTTGCGGGCGGCTCCTTCAGTTTAATCGAGGAAAGGTGTGATCCTGTCTCCGTACTTAATAGTTAATTCTCGCATGGCAGCCTTCCAATAAGGTGACGGCCTCACCCATCGCTTTTCCACTTTTCGTACGGCCAGGTAAATCAGCTTCATTGCGGCCGTCTCGCTTGGAAAGGAAGCTCTCGTCTTAACGACTTTTCTCAGGTCACGGTTCAGACTTTCGATGGCGTTGATGGTGTAAATCAGCCGCCTGACGGCGGGTGAGAAATCGAAGAAAGGAATCACTCGATCCCAGGCAGCCAGCCACAGCTTTTCGATATAGGGATATTTTTCCCCAAGATCCGACTGGGCGAAAGCGTCCAGAGCCTGCCGCGCTTCTTCGGCGTTCACGGCACGGCAGACGGGCTTCAAAGCGGCCACAACCGCCGCGTATCAGGTGGACGATGCAGGTCTGCAGCATCGTTTCCGGGAAAGCAGTTTCCCGTGCTTCCTTCATGCCTTTGAACTCGTCTGTGACGGCGATGAGAATGTCGGAGACGCCTCGATTCTTCAATTCGTTAAAGACCTTAAGCCAGTATTTGGCGCTTTCATTCTCTGACATCCACAGGCCCAGGACATCCTTCTTTCCATCAGTGTCCACGCCCAGAGCGATAGGGACCGCCCGGGGTGTGACGACCCCGTTTTCGCCTCTTGTCTTGATCCTGATGGCGTCAAAGAAAACAACCGGATAGACGGGGCAGAGAGCCCGGTTCTGCCACTTCTCGAGCTCCGGCAGGATGGCCTCGGTCACATCGCTGATGAACCCGGCGCTGGTTTCCATGCCGTATTCATCGTAAAGAAATCCTTGGATCTCCCGTGTCGTCAGGCCTCGGGCATAAAGAGCCAGGATCTTCTAGTCGAAACCATCGAGCGTCCTCTTGTGCTTAAGGGACGATCCGGGGAGTGAAGCGTCCTTTGCGATCCCGGGGCACGTCCACATGGATATTTCCAAGCTTGGGAGACCTCAGAGTTTTGGAGCTGTGCCCGTTGCGTTCATTGTCGCCCGAGCTTGCCTGGCCCTTTTCATAACCCAGGTGATGGGTCATCTCGCCATCAAGCATTTTCGTCAGCAGTCGGCCAAGCAGGTGGGGCATGAGATTATCCATCTCGTCGGCGGATCGGATTTCCCGGCCGGACTCTTTCAAGTCATTCAGAATCTGTTCGGCGTACTTGTCAAAAGGATCGGGTTTTCGTTTCATGTTGGGGTTCTCCAAGAGGCATTGTCTCAGAGCGCCCACAAAATTCTTTACACCCTCAATCCACCTAATAGCACCGTTACTTCCAATCCCGGATGTGCTTCAATAAACGGTTTAAGAATTGTCTCAAACCCATAGCACCATCCACAATAGCTGTCAAAAATATAATACGCCTTCATCTAAATACCGCTTTTCTGATTTCTGTCCTGGTCACAGGCTTCTCATGCTATCTCTTCGCATCCGCAATCGCTCTTCTCCCTGTTCGTCTGCACCCTGTTTGAGCATCGCCAGTATCTTCTCTTTGTCATCCGGAAGCTGTCCATATACCGGCATCATATTGGAGACGTTCGTTGCATCCAGCAGCGTGTGGATTTTAAGCGTCTTCACAAAGGTATATAGTTCCTGTATCTTTTCTGTCTCTGTAGCTTCTACAAACTCACCCCTTCTCACTTCTTCCATAAGCGGAGTATCAGGGAAGATCGAGAGCCCGGAAGCCAGTACCCTGACAGGCGACAGATGATTTAACACTTCTGCTGTTTTGATGGCATGCCCCATACCATAATCATGGCCTCCCAGTCCGTATAAGAAGATGACGGAATAATGCATTCCTGCTTCATCCAGCTTGGAGAGCTGCTCTACGATATCACTTCCATGATAACCCTTATTCATCTTATCGAGAACAGCATCATCCCCCGACTCGATTCCGAATACGATCACGTCATATCCCATTTCTTTCAGTGACTTAAGCTGCTCCACAGACTTGTTCTTTACGCTGTCAACCCGGCCATATCCACCAACGGAAACGCCCCAGGGCAGGTATTCTTTGATCAAGTCCATGATTCTTTTAAGTCTGCCGTAGCTCAGCAGCAACGGGTCCGCTCCCTGCAGAAAAATCCGATTTACCTTCCATCCGGAATCTCTTATTTCCTGAAGATCCTCCCGTATCTCCCTCTCAGGAGATACAGCAAACGGTGCTTCCTTGTAAAAGGTACAGAAGCGGCACTTGTTATGCGAGCAACCTGACGTTACTTGTAAAAAACAGGAACCTGCCTCATAGGGCGGTCTGACAATTCCACATGAAAAATGCATAGAAATTTCTCCTTGTTTCTTTATATCCTTATATCTCGTTTTGTCGATATATAAAGCCTTAAATTAAACGGGATTCTCATCCCGCCTAATTTATGCACAACTTAAATTTCGTGTCCGAAGTAGTCTGACAGTGCAGTCAACATCTCTTCATTCCGTCTGTAATATGTCCACTTCCCATGCCTTTCGGAAAGAAGCAGACCCGCCTTTTGCAGCATATCAAGATAATGAGATACGGTCGACTGTGATATACCGGCCCTGTCGCGGATGCTTCCAACACACACTCCGCCCTTCAGATCCACCGCATCGTCAAAATGTCCTCCCTGCGGTGGAAAGTTTTTCTCCGGTTCCTTCAACCACTCAATAATGCTGAGCCGTGTTTCATTTGACAGCGCTTTAAAAATTTCAATCTTATCCATGCATCTATTATATCCATTATTCGCGATATGTCAATAGTTTTGAGAAAACTAGTAAGCCCCCAGGGCCACCAGCAGCAGGCCGCAGGCCAGCTGGGCAAACAGGTACCCCAGTTGAAGGAGCGCTAGCGACGCGCAAAATGTAGTGAGTCGTTTCCCCTTTAGGGGGCAATACTTATAAAGTCAGCGTTACGGGATTTACTTTCAGTATCATACGTTATGAGGCAACAATTAGGTCTATTGTTTGATAGATATTCTTAATTAGATGAATTTAAAGTAAATATTCAATATTACATCGCTAAAACGGCTATGGAAATAACTTCATTTCCGGCCTGTTTTATGTATCTGGCAACTTGAATCGAATGTATGCCGATTGTGAAACGTTAAAAATCAATTAGTTTCACAAGATAATCTTTTCGTTTCATGTGTTTTCCTGTACAAATGAGGGAAACAGAGTTGGAAATGAATTCATTTCCGGGATGTTTTAAGGAGATGTTTTCTTAATTTTGTTTTATTATCAATGAATTAGAATTAACCATCAAGCAAGTATCCTATCTGTCGGCCCGGAGAGATAGCGCATATCCCGCATGCCGCGGGCCGTAAGGTCTTCGTTCGCCGCGTCAATCGATTCCTTCATCAGGGCAAGATAGGCCTGATAGGCTTCCTCCTCGCTGAAATCTTCGCGGTTAAGGGCCTGATAGAGGTCGTAGCGAAGCCGTGCCTCGGTCTGCTGCTCTTCAGCCACAAACAGCCGGTCAAACATCCGGCGGACATCGTCGCTCATCTGAGAGCCCGGAACCGCTGTCATAAAACCGTAGATCGCTTTAAGCCAGTTGGCGAAACGACGGAAAAGCGACTGAAGCCCAGCGCTCGGAGCCCGGCCATCCTTGAGATACTGCTCGAAGGTGCGGGCGAAACGCTCCTCGGCCGGACGGCGCTCTTCTATCGAAGCACCGACAAAAGTCTTCAGCGAATCGTACCCCAGCCACTTCACGGCATCTTCAACCGCAGAAACCAGATGCTTCTGACTGTCGGTCAGTGTCTCCAGATTCTTCAGCTGGAGAGCCAGCCCTACCCGGGCGCCAAGGAACCAGTGCCCAGTCTCGTGGAGGAACGTAGACCGATCCGCATTAGCCCAGAGCAGGATAGACCGAGCCGTGGGGAAATACTCGCCCTTGGAGAGCTCGTTGGGATTCTGCTCCTTGACAGATTCAGGAGTTGATTTATCATTGGAATTAAGAGCTTCGCGCGGGGATGAAGAGCCAGAGTCCCCATCAACTGTCCGACTTGGACTTGGAATCTTGTCGACGGCGCTTGGAGCTCTTTTTAATTCTTTGCCAGTCGGTGCTTCTTCATCTTTAAAAGATGTAATTACCCACTGCCCTCGGTCCGGATTACCATCCCAAAAAACGGAAAGACCAACTTTATCCTTACCGTTCCAAAGCGTTATTTTATCCCCGCGGCTAAATGCCCGAAGAGCGGGGTTCTGTAAAAAAGAAACTATCTTTTCAGCGTTTCCGGGATGCTTGGCGTCTATGTGCGCCAAACCGTAGCCGCCGCTAAATTCTCTCTTGGGGTCCCCCGGCCGGCCATAAACGAGTCCAACGGCTCCATTAGACGGTAACGGCTTTCCGTTTGGGTCTAACCACTGATCCAACCTAAATTGAAAAGCGTTAGGAACAACGCCCGTTTTTTCTTTACGGAGCTTAGCCAGTACCGCTAAGGGCTTAAAGTCCAAATCCTCCCCGCTAAAGATCGGACCGAACATATCCGGTACGTTGACCGTAGCATTTCCCTGCTTGGCCCACGGTTCATGAAGGCTCTCCGGACTCACCAGCGCGCTCTTCGCTTCCGAGCTCACCGCCTGAACCTGACCGGAAGCATCACGGGTTACATCCTTCCCCTCGGAGAAAATATTGCGGATACCGTATTGTTCCCTGATCTCCTTAGGCGAGCCGACAGATAGGATACTTGCTTGATAGTTAATTCTAATTCACTGATAATAAAACAAAATTAAGAAAACATCTCCTTAAAACATCCCGGAAATGAAGTTATTTCCATAGCCATTTTGGCGATGTAATATCTAATATTTACTTTAAATTCATCTAATTAAGAATATCTATCAAACAATATACCTAGTTGTTGTCCCGGGGCGAATTCCTCGAACTCAGGCGCGGCCGTGGCGTCGCTTTTCTTCTTTCGGTTAGCCCAGCCGCGGCACGCATTGACTACTCGAGAGCCGGGCTTCCAGACAAGGAGAGGCTTCAGATCATGCAGTCCTCCATTTCCCTGAGCTCCTCCCTGGTCCACTCCGGCCACCACGCCAGAGTCATCTCGTCGTCCGGACCTGACAGCTCCTGATCCCGATAGTCCGGCCTGACCCACTGGCCGTTCCGCTCGATAGACAGCCGCGCACCGCTGTGCACGCTGCGTATGGTCCTGTAGGGACAGGCTTCTGTCGGCTCGCAGAACGCCAAATGCCGCAGCACCTGCGTGTTGCGCATTCTGTGGAGAGGCGAGAGGATCGCCTTGATTTGCGCCTGCTCCAGCGGCGTTGCCGGATGCATTTTTGGAATTGGCTCCATTTGCTACTCCTTGGCCTGCTTGCGCGGCGGAATTGGATGGTCCCGCGGGGGCTCGTCGCTGAGCTCCCACCCCAGCTCCCGGATTCGCACCTGCGCCGCCGGGTAGTCCTCCCTGCGCATTGCCTCCTGGTAGATTTCGTCTTTCTGCAGCGCCAAGTTCCGCCTCCAGTGCGGCGGCCGCTTCATTCCGAAGATGATTTGCACGTCTGTCTCCTTCAAGGTTGTAGTCCGCCTTCTCCACCCAGGTGGCGTAGACAGCCTTGCTCGACGGCGAGCACTTCCCGCCGTACTTGTTGTCAAGGATAGCCAAAAGCTCCTGGTCGGACTTTGACGAGAAATTGAGTATTACCATTTCGCCGCTCGCATTGAGCGAGAAGCCGGCGAACGGATGCTCGTCCTGCCCCTTGTCGTCCTTCACCGTGATGGCGTAGAGCTCCTTGCCGAGGGCGTCGATGTCCTTGACGGATGCGTTGGCGGGAAGCTTCAGCACGACGGCGCCGTTCTTGTCGAAGCCGTCGCAGGCGTGGTCCTCCATGGCGGCCACGAAATCCTGCCCGAGCACGTAGCCCAGCATGCGGGCGACCGTCTTGGCGATCGTCGGCGTGCTGATGTTGAGCGTCACGGACGGAGACGTCACGCCGAGGAAGCCGCCGGCAGACAGGCTCCAGTTCCCCCGCGCCTCGAAGTCGTCGAGCACCTGTGGCAGCACCTTGCCCAGCATGCGCCGGGTGATGTCTGTGCGAACCGTGAACGGCAGCTTCGACCACCGAGCCATCAGCTCCTTGTTGGCAGGATCCGGCGCAACCTCGAAGTGCAGCTCCTGCGTGGCACCCTGGGAAAGGCCGGGGTCAAGGTGAACGCCGCGGCGATCATACGTGCCGTCTGTGACCGGGGTACCCGCAGGCACGCTCCAGCTCGGAGTCAGGTTCGCCTTTTGCCGACAGATAGGATACTTGCTTGATAGTTAATTCTAGTTCACTGATAATAAAACAAAATTAAGAAAGCCTCTCCTTAAAACGTCCCGAAAATAAATTCATTTCCCACTCTGTTTCCCTCATTTGTACAGGAAAACACATGAAACGAAAGATTATATTGCGCAACTAATTGATTTTTAACGATTTACAATCGGCATACATTCAATTCAAGCTGCCAGATACATAAAACAGGCCGACATAAAACAGGCCGGAAATGAAGTTATTTCCATAGGCATTTTAGCGATGTAATATCTAATATTTACTTTAAATTCATCTAATTAAGAATATCTATCAAACAATATACCTAGTTGTTGCCCATCGTGGCGACGCTGCGCTTCTGCAGCGCCTCGCGTCCTTCCTGCGTCTGGGCATCGATGGCGTCGGCGTAAGCCTGCCACTCCTCTTCAGACACCCATTCCGGCCGCTCGGAGAACATCTTCACCGCGCCCATGATCTTCTGCACCTGCTCGCTCTGCCGCTGGGCTCCAAGCATGCGGTCAAGCACGCCGCGCACCTCGTCAGAGAGCACTGGCAGCTTCTCTCCAAAAAGCCGCTCTTGCCGCTTCGACAAAGTGTTGTGCAGGAAGACCTCCTGGTAGACGCCGATGATCCAGTCAGAGAATCTCTGGAACAGCCCCTTGAGCGATTCGTCCGGCGCCTTTCCCGTAGCGAGGTGTTCCTCAACCCACGCGGCGAACTGCTCATGCACGACGCGCTTCTTGCCAGGCGCCATCTGGAAGAACTCCTCGGCGCTCTTGATGCCGAAGGCGTCACACAGGGTCTTCACGTCGCCCTTGAGAGAGCCGTCCCCATATCCGTCCTTCACCAGGGACATGATCGCCTCGAGGTACCAATGCCCCGTCTCGTGCGCGAACATCGAGAGGTTGGCGTTGTCCGTCAGCGTGATCGTGTTCGTTGCTGTGTTGAAGCTACCGTTCGGGCCTTGACTTGCTGCTGGCTTGGGTTGCTGCGCGGAACTGCTGCCTCTCTCGCCACGGCCCATCTTGGTCTGGTCCATGCTCTGCTCCTCGCTCGACTTCCCGGACCTTCTTTCTTGGAGCCGAAGTGCTAGAATGGATCAAACAGGCGCGGCTGGCCGCAGCTGCTGTCCTCCCGCGTAGAGGTCTTGTAGGGTGGCTGCGGCAATATCCTTGGCAAGGTTCACCTCGTGCAGGTAGAACTGCTTCTTCTTATCCCCCTTCTCCAATACAATCGCTTCGCATATGTAACGCTCTCCGCCAATGCTGACAGGAGCAGCGGTTACAAACGTGTCGTACCCGCGGCCCTTCCAGTCAGGCTTCCAATCGAAAATCTGGCCGTGCATCAAGACTTGCCGACAGATAGGATACTTGCTTGATAGTTAATTCTAATTCACTGATAATAAAACAAAATTAAGAAAACTCTCCTTAAAACATCCCGGAAATGAATTCATTTCCCACTCTGTTTCCCTCATTTGTACAGGAAAACACATGAAACGAAAAGATTACCTTGCACAACTAATTGATTTTTAAAGATTTGCAATCGGCATACATTCAATTCAAGCTGCAAGATACATAAAACAGGCCGGAAATGAAGTTATTTCCATAGCCATTTTGGCGATGGAATATTTAATATTTACTTTAAATTCATCTAATTAAGAATATCTATCAAACAATATACCTAGTTGTTGCCCGACATGATTAAGGCACAGACGGACCCCGATGGCGTCGACTCGCCTCTTATCAAGATGGTCTCACAAGCGTCGCAGACCTTCATGCCCGCAACCTTCCGGTCGGACTACAACAAGATGTGGGGTGGGCGCGGAGACAAGTCACGCCCGCTGGGATGGAAGTTCTACTCAGCGATGAAAGGCGTGGAGCGTGCCGCGCTGACTGACAATGTTGCGCCGTCAGGGCCTCGCCAGCGGAGCACCATCCGCGGCATTTTCAACGAATGCCTCGACAGAATCTCCGACATGAAAGGCCTAGAGACCCTGACGATGGCCGATCTTCAGGCGTCCTTGTGGTACTCGGAAAAGAAAATTTACGAGAACGTTAAAACGCCAGAAGGTATTTACGTCAAGGACTACAATACTAACGACGCCCCTGACTACGCAAACGAAATGCGTCGGCAGGCCTTGGCGCATGGGGTTCCCGAATCGACGCTTGACACTATCAGCCGACGTGTCGATCAAGAGATAGCGGAAGAGGCGAAAACCAAGGCCGCGGCCAAAGCAAGCAAAGAAGGATCTGGCACCGGTGCACAGACGGCGGCCAGCAAGGACACGACAAATGGAAAAAGCGCAGGACCAATCAAGCCTCGATTCGATACTCTCGACAACAAGAGTAAGGGTGTCGTCTTCAGAGCGCTCATTTTTGGCGATTTACGACGGAGATTCGGACTATCCCTACAGAACGGTACGGAGCGTCAAAAACGGCTGTCGTCTGTGTATCGAAGTGAATGGAAAGTGGCAGAGACCGGAGTACGCGGATCCAATGGAGCCGATGGGGGCCGGGCATCCGTATTGGACGAAGGAAGAACTCGAAGACGCAATGGACGACGACTTTCTGTACAGCTGAAGCCAATTGCGGTATGGAGCCCGGGGCGTGGCGTTTCAGATGTCCTGAGCCGACAGATAGGATACTTGCTTGATAGTTAATTCTAATTAACTGATAATAAAACAAAATTAAGAAAACCTCTCCTTAAAACAGCCCGGAAATGAATTCATTTCCCACTCTGTTTCCCTCATTTGTACAGAAAAACACATGAAACGAAAAGATTATCTTGCACAACTAATTGATTTTTAAAGATTTGCAATCGGCATACATTCAATTCAAGCTGCCAGATACATAAAACAGGCCGGAAATGAAGTTATTTCCATAGCCATTTTGGCGATGTAATATCTAATATTTACTTTAAATTCATCTAATTAAGAATATCTATCAAACAATATACCTAATTGTTGCCAGGGCGGCCGTCTGGGGTGATCTCACGACCCGGGCCGAGAGCCGGGCAAGGCTGATTGACTATACTCCGTCGGAAGTCATGCCGGCCCTCGTTCTGGCCTACGACTACTACGGGGACGCCACCCGGGACTCTGAGATCGTGGAGCGCAATAACATCCGGCGTCCGGCCTTTGTACCGGCCAGGGCGCTGAAACTTTTGAGCACATAATTTTTCAGTCTTTTCCGCCCCTCGGGACTAATATATTTCTGAGGGGAAAGAAGATGGCCATGAAAAAGCTGCTTGTTTTGCTGATGTGCTTTGCCGCAGCGGTGCCTGCGTTAGCGGCTGACCAGATCAAATTCGATAAAAACGGCATTTATGTTTCTCCGAGCGGTTGGGTTGTACGGGCCTTAAAGCCAGAAAAAATCAAATTAACTGAGCTCGATAAAGAAACGTCAGCGCCGCAGGAAAAAGAATCGAGTCCAACGGATTACACGGTTCTTAACCGGGATGGGGATCGGTACAGACTTTGGGATTCTCGCCGCGGCATAATATATGATTGCGACAAAAACGGCTGCAGGTGAAATAAAAATTTAGCTTACGGAGCGCTCTGGAAACAGGGCGCTTTTTTATTATGCCGACAGATAGGATACTTGCTTGATAGTTAATTCTAATTAACTGATAATAAAACAAAATTAAGAAAACCTCTCCTTAAAACATCCCGGAAATAAATTCATTTCCCACTCTGTTTCCCTCATTTGTACAGGAAAACACATGAAACGAAAAGATTATCTTGCACAACTAATTGATTTTTAAAGATTTGCAATCGGCATACGTTCAATTCAAGCTGCCAGATACATAAAACAGGCCGGAAATGAAGTTATTTCCATAGCCATTTTGGCGATGTAATATCTAATATTTACTTTAAATTCATCTAATTAAGAATATCTATCAAACAATATACCTAGTTGTTGCCCTCATCTTGTAATCCCGGTCCCGCCCGAAAGTATAAAGACTGTGAATCGGAGGACGGACGACATCTTCGACGACCCCGTCGCACAACGCGCATTTGGACAGGAACGACTCCACTTCCCGCAGCCGTTCAAGCCGTATGGAAAGTTCCTTTATTTTCTTCTCGATGTCCTTTCCGCACTCCTTGAGTGCTTCAAGCTGGCCGCGGTACGAAACTCCCTTTAAGGCCTTGATGTGGGAAAGTGAAAAGCCGAGGCTGCGCATCACCCGGGCATCTGCCACCCTGAGGGCATCGTGCGAGCCATAGCAGCGATAACCGTTTGCCGGATTCACGGACAGATGAAGCAATCCGATGTCCGTATAGTGCCGGATCACTTCGAGCCCGACCCCAAGGGCTGAGGAGATTTGCTTAACTGTCTGCATGAAGCGGGATAAATCAGTAGAAAAGCTAAGCTTCACATTTTCGGGCATTTCGCCACCGAGGGTTAAAGAAAGCTCCGAAACAAACTGCCTCGTCCAGCCGTCCAGTCACAAATGATGTTAACGAGGATGGGCCAGCCGGTTTTTTAAGGCCAGGCCTACGGCTTTTTACCTCCCGTCTGAAACTTCCCCCTGAGGATAAAAACTGCCGCTTTGCAAGCGGCGGTATGAAACCCCGGGCCTGAGTCTTCGGGAGGCTAGGGGTCGTCTTTTTCCCTTAAGCCCGAGCTACCCAGACCGTCAGTGCTCTTTCAAAAATGACCGTTTGTAATATCAGTCAGAAATCACCGTTTTCTTCAGAAGCTGGGAAGCGCAGGAAAAGTGCCGGCCGAAGCGGAGAGAGTACTCCGACCGGCAGATCCCGACTCTATCCTCTCCTGTTCCGGGATTTAGGCCTTAGTGGCGGCTGAGCGGCCGGCGATTCTCCCGAAGGTGAAAATGTCGGCGATAGCGTTGCCGCCCACGCGGTTCGTCCCGTGGATACCTCCGGTCGTCTCGCCTGCTGCATAAAGACCCGGAATCACCCGAAGACGGCGGTCAATCACGCGGGCCTTCACGTCTATCAAAATGCCGCCCATCGTATGGTGAACCGCCATGCTCGCGCGTCCCGCATAAAAAGGAGCCTTTTCGAGCTTCGTCATCACGGTTGGGCTCCGCCCCAGAGCGTCCTTCTTTTCATCGACTCCACGGTTATACTCCGCCACCGTCTTCTTGAAGACGTCGACCGGCACGCCCATCTTCTGCGCGAGTTCATCGAGCGTCTGGCACTTCCAGGCCTCGCCCGCTTTGATCGAAGCCTCGCAGCGCAACTTCGGACCGCCGGGCATTTCATCCCAACCCTGCGAGTCAATCACAACAAAGGAGACGGGGTCAGGCTGTGCAAGGAAGGCGTCGCGAAGCACGTCCCGGCGGCGGTCCTCCGCCACAAAGCGCTTGCCGGCCTTGTTCACGAATATGAACCGTTTCACCACATTGAAGAAGGCCGAACGGGTCTTGTCGCCCAGCGGGGCGCCCGGGATGCACTGGATGTAGTCCATCCCCACGGTCTGAGCCCCGACATCCTCGGCATAGTCGATCATCTCGCCTGTGGCCCCAGGCTGATTGGTGGTCGTGAGGTTACGCATCCTGGGATCGTAGATGGAGCGCTTTGCGACATTTGCGCCAAAGCCTCCGGAGGCGATCACGACTCCGCAGCGGGCTTCAATGCGCTCTGGCCGCCCGTTGACCTTCGCCTCGACGCCAAGCACCCGGCCCGAAAGCTCCTTTTCACGCACGATCCCGGTCACCGGGGCGTTGGTGATAATTTTGACGCCCAGCTTCTCAGCGCGGGCCGAAAGAGCCTCGATATAGGCCATTCCGGCAGCTTTTTCCGGCACATGAGCCCGAGGATAAAGGCCACCATAGATCTGGTAGACATAGGGCTTGAACTTCACGCCGAGGCTCTCGAGCCAGTGCAGGCTCTCCAAAGCATGGCTCGTTAGCTCATTCACCAGCTGCGGATTGGCTCGACCGTCGCCTGCGGCCAGTGTTTGCTGCGCGTGTTTTGCGGGGCTGTCCTCGACGCCCAGTTTCTTCTGCAGAACCGGATCGGCTGCGTTGTAACCGCCGCCAGAAATAATGGTGTTTCCGCCAATAATGCCGAGTTTTTCAAGCACGAGAACCTTTTTGCCGGCTTCGGCAGCCGTGACAGCCGCCGCAAGGCCCGCTCCTCCTGCTCCAACCACCACGACATCACAGCTTTGCGTCCAGCGCGAGGACTTTCTCTGCGCGGCGTTTGCCGCACCGCTTCCCAAGGCCGCCATCGCAGCTGCTGCTGCACCAAGGAAATCTCTTCTTTGTATTCCACTCATTTCTTTTCCTTCAATCCTTTGAAGCCACAGGCCAAATCCCCTGCATGGATTGATTTTATCCGCCGAAAGTATTAAATTCAATTAACATTTTTCTATCTATTAATAAATAATATTTAACTATTTATTCCATGGCCTCCGATCTCCCTCATCTCAATCTCGAACAGCTTCGAATTTTCCAATGCCTCGCCACGGCGGGAAGCGTTTCCGGGGCCGCTCGGAGTCTCTGCGTGACCGGGCCTGCCGTTTCCTACGGCATCCGGCGGCTCGAAGAGCGTCTTGGCGTACGGCTTTTCCGCAGGGAGGGACGCTGCAATGTCCTGACGGAGGAAGGAAAAATCCTTTTACAGACCACCCGTGCCATGTTCTCCGAACTTGCTGCAGGACAAGCCCGACTCGATGCGTATCGGTCCGTTCAAAGCGGCACCGTACGATTCGGAGTACCTGAGATGCTTATGCACCGGCTGATGCAGCCGGTGCTGCAGGAATTCCATGCGGACCATCCCGACGTAGGAATAGAGGTAAAAGCGGAAAACCATTTCAGCCGTTTGCTCGACGACCTCCGGAAGGGCTTAACGGAGTTCATGCTGGTCACGCTTCCCGACGGCTACAGCCCGGGCGAGGAATTCGAAGTCACCGAACTAGGTCGGTTTAGCTACAGCTTTGCCGCGAGCCGCAGTTTATTTCCTGAGCTTCAGCATCCGAATGTCCTTCTAGAGGAAATCGCAGCCTGCCCGCTCATCACGCTAAACCAAGGGCACATCGCTCGTGAAGCACTGCACCGGGCATTTGAGGGAAAAGGAATCGCTTTTCAGCCTCCGTTTGAATGCGAGTCCATGTCGTTGATTGAGGACTTTACCCGCGCCGGGCTGGGGTTGGGCTTTGTGATCACCGGTTGCGTGGAAAGTCTGCCGGAAGATGAGGACGTGTTCGTGCTTCGAATGGACCGGCCGCTAGTCGAGGGCTCACTCGTTCTCGTGCGCCTCAAAGGCCGCGGATTGTCCCTGGCGTCTAAAGTGTTCCTGAGCGTTCTGGAAGCGTCCAGGTCCAGCCGTTCGGATTCTGGCACCTAAAAATTAAATGTGCTTAAAATACCTTATTTTCTAATTAATTTCTCTCAGCATCCCCCCTTTTTTGAATCTATTGTTATTGGTTCAAATTAAACACAACTCAATCTGCAGCCATTTTGCATAGGATTACCAGTTCGTTCACAACCTCTAACCCGGGTTTTTTATGAACGATAAGAAATTAATGAGATCTTTTAAAATAAATTCAATGAGGTATAAGAAAAAAAGGTTCTTCATGGTATACCGGGAAAAGTTGGTACCCACAGCCCTGATTTCAACACAGCGGCATAGTCTGGAAGGCTTCTCCATGGAGACAGGTTCCTTCCGGGGAAAATTGACTTGATTTTCAGTACAAAATACTCAAAGTCTCTGAAGCCGTATGCCATTCGCTTGAGCACTTTGATCGCATTGTTCGCTCCTTCAAGGGGGCCGGTACTCCGTTTGAATTTCCCGGCATTGACAATGCCTTCTGCGCGGCGGCGCCCCGTCTGTTTTCGACCGGTCCGGTAACAATGCCCTGCGGCTCGCCGCTCGCGCCCAGCTTATCTCCACGACGATAAGCCGCTTCTAAAAAGGCTCACAGAGCTTTGCTAAAGCATGTCTTCGGGTTGCTGGCTCAACTGCAGGAGACACGCAGCGAAGCCACCCTTTCAGAACTATTGATCAACCTCTGAGGAACAGGGAAAAGGCGCCTTCCAGATCAAAATGCAGAAGGCCCGGCGCGGCTTCCTTCCCCTGATGAAACGGAGTCCGACCGGAAGCAACCGCCCGGTCAACAGGAACCTTTTCTGCCCCTTTCAGAGCAGGCATGGATCCTGTCGTCGGCCAGTTTTGAGAAGCTGTCAGAAAAAACGGTACACGATGTTCATATTACCGCCCGCACCGCGATGCTGCCCTGCGTACGCATGAGCGGCGAGATCCAGAACCCACGGGCCTTTCGTCCATTTTCCTCCCACCTCGAAGCGTGCGCTGCTGCCTCGTATGTCAGCATTCCGGATGGGGACTTCGTCAGCCAGACCCGAAGCCTTTCCGTCGAATTCGTACTCATAGGCCAAACCGGCGAAATACAGACTGTCGCGGCCGGCATGATTCCATTGTCCGCCGAGGCGCAGCAGGCTGCTGTTTGCTCCATCCAGCCGATAAGTGCCTGCGGCACGGAAAACATCGCTGCCAAGATGAGTATAAAAATAGCGCCCGTATAGGTCGACGCTGTCGTCTCGGGCCACCTCCAGAGTTTTGCCCAGGCCGAAGTGAAAAGCCCAGTAACGGCTGTGCGTATTGTAGTCATAGCCGTTTCCTTCCCCATCCACAAGAGCATGACGGGACTTGTTCTTCAGCCGGCCTGTGCGCAGAGAACCCTCTGTGAAAATCTGGTTCTCCCACCGGTGCTGGCCGAAGAGACCCGCACCGCTGTAGTCGATTTTTCCGTGCCCGCTGCGACCCGCGTCGTAACTGTGATAGTTTCCATGGCCGTAATCAAAAAACAACGCGCAGATGCCCTCGCCGCCTCGGGCAGTCGCAAAACGAACCCCCAGACCGGCATGCCCGTTGTACAAGTCGGTTCTTAAATGGCTACCGGTGTCATAGCGGTTCGCGCCGCCCATGGAAGAAACAAAGCCATACAAAGCGTTCTTCTCGTCCCTGGCAGCTCTGAGGTCCCGGACCACCAGGTCGCTGCCCTCGATCAGTGCAGTCAGACCCGCCTCGTGCCCCATCACGGTCATGTGAGTCTGCTTCTGGGGCTGGGGCTTGGAGAATGTATCCTTCAGGTCGATCGAATACTGAATATTCCCATTCTGAAGATAGGCCCTGCCGCTGCCCTCAAGCGTCGTTCCGACAGTGTATTTTAGGGACTCTCCGCTCAGGCTTTTTTCCGTCAGGTTCTCAGCCCGGCCGTTGGCATCGAGCAACGTCATGGTGTTCGTACCTTCCTTCAGATCCGAGAGGGATTTAAACATAAGGCCGGAGGTTTCAATTCTTGCCTCTGCGAAGTCGTAAGTCACATCCCGTTCCAGGGTGAGGGGAGTCTTTCCCCACTCGATGTTGCCAAACGAAACGGAGTTCACCTTCACGTCGCCAGTTTTAAGAACGATGTTGCCGTTTAAAGTGGTTCCCTTTCCGAGGAAGCTGCCGGACAAAACGGCTCCCTCCTTTCCCAGAGTGTAGGCGAAAGCCACGCCCCGTCCGCCGTTTCCGTCCTCGAGAGTCACGTTTTTGTCAGGACCCGCGTCGCTGTACTGCGTTACGGCGTCATCGACCAGGATGGTTTCGCTGTCAGGTCTGGCCGGCGAGGCCTGATCAAACGACAGACGGCTGATATCCACCGTTGTCTGGGTCAGATCCATAGCCTGCTTTACCTGAAGCATGGTTTTGCCCCACTGTCCTTCATGGAGCTCCATGCGGTCAAAGAAAGCTACGCTGTTGACCATATTGCCTTCCGGATTGTCCCATACTGCCGCCGCGGAACCGTTGTACCCGATGCGCAGGGTATTACCGGACCCCCGGGGCTTTGTCCCTCCGGCAGACAAGGCGCCATAGATATCAGCGTCACTCAGATCGGCTGTGCCCGTGATGTTGACGGAGTTATCGTTTGCCGAGCCGCTCGAACTGTACGCGGCAATCACAACAGAACGATTCTTCAGTTCGGGAACCGGCACCAAATTCTCAGATTCCGTGATATTGCGAGCTTCAAGCGCTTCCCGGGCAGCGTCAAAGCGGACTGCGGACTGACCTCCGATCGTGACCGTATTGCCGGAAGCGTCTCCCTCGGCCAGCCCGCCAACCACGATACCGGCCGTGCTGTCTGTGACGTCGACGGAATTGCCCCGGGCATTCCCCGTGCTGAGGGCTGCGCTGCCGAAGAGAGCGACGGAGCCTCCCAGCAGATGCAGAGAATTGGCAAAAGCCGAAGCCTCAGAGGAACTCCCGCTCATGGTCACTGTGAGAGCTGCCCCGGCAAAGCCTGACTCCAGGCTCACCTGATTTCCGGAAAGTTCGACTGCCGACAGCCCCTGATCGCTTAGCTCCACGCCCACGGCAAAAGCTGCCTGACTGCCTCCGGAAAGTGAAAGCTGGTTGTCCTCGGCACGGATGGCGGTCTTTTGTGCAGAGCGATTATTCTGAATTACGACCGCCGTGGCGCCCGCTTCTGCGCGACTTGCGCCAGAAAGAAAGACCGCATTTTGTTTCGCGTTGAGCTCTGAGGCCGAGTCAGACCCGTAAAGGTATTCGCCGATCGCCGAGCCCTTGGCAACCGAACCTTGATCCAGGATCAGGGTATTTTTATTGAAATTTTCCTTTGCGCCGTATACATAGTCTTGAATCAGATAGCTCCCAACGGTGCTCCCGGCAAAGGACAGCCGGTTTCCTTCTGAAACGGCCGAATCCGCCTCATAGATGTTCGAGCCGAACACAGTGCTCTGGATTTCCGCGCTGGAAAATTCCGCCGTATTTTGCGACAGGACGAGGCTGCTGGATTTCCCGTACCTCTGATAAGTTCCGGAATAGGAACCCACCGTACTTGAGCTGACGGCGACCGTATTGCCAGAGATTACATTCTCGCTTTCTTCATGGGGCGAGTACAAATGAATATGAGTGAGCTCGCCGATCCTGCTGGAGTCCACAACCAAAGCGTTTTTCTTGGCAGTAAATGAAGAACGGTCACGTCCGTTGCTGTTGTCCGTAATGTCGTAAACCGACACGACCTCCCCTGCCTGGGTGTTGCGGATCGTCAGGACATTGTCCCCCGCAGTCACACGGCCCATGGAGCCAGCGTCCTCCGCTGCGCCAAAAGATGGCTCGACATAAACGCCAAAAACCGTCCCGACCCGACTCGTCTTCTCCTCCCTAGTCCCGATTTCCAGAGCATTGCGGAGCAGAGACACGCTGCCTGAAGGACTTTTGCTCTGGGTCTCCACCCGAACGCCCTCCACCAGCGATGCGCTGTCGTGGTCATAAACGTAAAACCGGTTGTCAGCGGCCTGCACCCCCCCAGTCGGGTCCACCGGATCACGGGAGGTCACACCGATCAGCGTCTCGCCTTCCCGTTCGCCCTGAGACACCGTGCTTGTGTTTCCGCTGAGGCTACTGCCGGCCGTAGCGGTCCCGGACAAGGCTGCGAACACCATTAAGAGCCCAATGCGGATTTTCCGTTTTTCCCCGATTTTTTTCATAATCATTTCAGACCTTCAAAAAAGCATGCGTCCGACTCAGTAAAGACCGGATACATGCCCGCAAGGCTCGAACGCGATCCTCGGCAACGAAGCGCTCAAGGAAATGCAGGTTTAGATATCAGCTGTCTTGAAAAAAAATTTTAGTAAGTTAAATAAAATTTACAAATGAACGTTGCTTTCCTTGAAAAGGGGTTCACATTTAGCCCCCTATGTCAATTTGTTTATTTTCGGCAACAAAACTCCATGGCTGTTTTAAATCAGCCATTGTGATTCTCAATAACCAGAAGTTCCCTAAGTCGCTTTTTGAATTCGAGGTTCGATCGGGAAGTGAAACAATTTACGTCGTGTATTCGGACAGGCTCACATCCGGATTCGGGGACTTCTGTTGCCCTCCCCAGCGCCGATTAAAAGGCCTGGGCCATTCACTTCAATCTGGTCCGATTCCAGTCCCAAGTATTTTTTCAGGAATCACTGCATAGCCTCCGCAGAAGCTGCCGCCCGTCGAAGGGTTTAAGGAATCGGCCGAATTCACGAATTCAGTTTTGCAACCTATGTTGGGCTTACCGAGTAAGCTCTTCCCAATCGGGGTCAAATGGGTTCATTCACAGAAAGTCTCATCCCCCGATACTCATATAGCCCTTTGCAGGGCTATATGAGTATCGGGGGAGTCTCGAGAGCGGGAGGCTCCTTCCGAGGCTTTTTGGGACAAAGGCCTCAGAACGGAGACGCCCGCGGGCGGCATGATCCGGCGCTTTCAGCGAAGGTTCAGATGCGCCTTGATCTTGTTAAGCTCGGCCTTGAGGGACTCGTAGCCGGCCCTAAGGGCCTTCACTTCTTTGTCGGCGGCCTCAAGTCTCATGTTGGAGCTCTGAAGCTTCGCCTGCAGATCGCGGTTCTCGTTGGTGAGGGTGCTCACGCGCTCGGCCACATTGAGTTTCGTCTTGTAGCGAGCGGTCGAGTTATCGCCGAACCGGTAGGAGACCCCGAGGTTCCCCATCACGTCGTTCCCCGAGGCGATGGAGCCGCCGAGCGAGAAGAGCAGATTCGGAGTCGGCCTCACGAAAAACCCGAAGGCGGTTGCAGCCGCTCCATGATAACCGCCCACGCCCGCGGAGACCGTCACCAGGTGGTCCTCGTCATATTCCAGAGGATGAAGCGCTGCCAGCGCCGCGGCGTTCGCGCCTGCCTTCTTCACCTTGCGGTCGAGCTCCTGGGTCACGCGGTTGAGCTGCGTGATGGAGTTCGAGTTCACCTCGACCGCCTGGTTCGTTGCAAAAAGTTGCGAGCCGTTCACCGCGTCGGTGCTTGTGGCGGAAAGCTCGCCCGGAGCCACGTTCGTGATCCGAAGGCCCTGGGCGTTGATTCCGTTTTCGCTCAGGTAGGTGTTGGCGTTTACGACTGCCCGAGCGGCCGCTGCGTCAAGCGATACCGTGTAGTCCTTGGTGCCGATCTCATTGCCGGAGGAGGTTACGACAACGTTCTGACCCGCCGCCACGCGCGACTGGGTATCCTTGAGTCCCGTGACGCTCGCGGTTGTTCCATCGTTCATTGTGAGGGTCGCCGTACCGCTACCCTTGTCGTCATACGATGCGGTTCCTGACGCGACATACGTGTTCTTCAGACCAGTGACATCTGCCTTCGATCCGTCGTTCATCGTGAGAGTCGCCGTGCCGCTGCCCTTGTTGTCATAAGACGCAGTTCCGGACGTGACATATGTGTCTTTGAGGCCTGTGACCGTGGCTGTTGTCCCGTCCTGGTGCGTGAGCGTGAGGGTTCCCGCGCCGTTGCTGGTGTAGGAGGCGCTGCCCTCCTTGACATGCATGTCTTTGACATCGACGGTATAGACCGTGTGGTTGTCTGTTTTATCGGCGGACGGAGTGACCTTCACCAGATCGCTACCGGCCTTCACCTCGGTTTTCGCTGCAGCGACTGCAACGGTCGATGCGATGCCGGAAACCGAGTAGGTGCTTCCGTCGTTGCGTGTGAACACAAGCGAGCTGCTGCCGGAGTCATAGGAGGCGCTTTTCGTGTAGGTGTCCTTCAGGCCCTCAATGGTGACGGTGGAGCCGTCGTTCTGGGTGAGGGTGATCTTGCCCGTGCCGTTGCCCGAGGCATCGTACGAAACCGATCCGGAAGCAACGTAGGTGTTCTTCAGGCCCGTGACGCGTGCCGTCGACCCGTCGTTCAGCGCCAGGGTCGCCGTGCCGTTACCGTTGCCCGAGGCATCGTACGAAACCGTTCCGGAAGCAACTGCCCGGTCCTGGATCTCGTACTTCGTGCCGTTGATGGAAAGCGAGGTGAGCTTGTCAGGCGAAGTCGTGGTCGCGCTCGCGGGATTGGCAGCGACCAGGGAGCCCGCATTGACCGAGAAGGAAGAGGTTGTTCCGTCTGAGGTCGAACCGGAAATCACGATCTTCAGGTCGTCTCCGCTGCCCCCGGTCCCGCCGCTGTTCGCAATCGAGATCGTTCCCGGGACATCGGCCCCGCCGTTCGTGGTAAGGCTGATCACGCCGCTCGAGACCCCGCTCGAAGAGGCCGTCGCCGTGGAAAAATTCAGGTGAGCGATATTGTCCTTGTGGACTTTTTCGATATTGTTTTCAAGAATCGAAACCGCTTCGTTGAAATCCGCCACCGTCATCGAGGACATGCTGACCGGCAGCGTCTCATCGTAAAGATCGCCGCCCCAGTATGAATAAATGGTTCCCGAGGAATCCGTGGAGGTGAGCAGGATTTCGTTGTTCTGGCCGTAGACGTTGCCTTGATAGATTTCCTTCCCGCCGTTGATGACGAAAATCCCGGTTTCCGCAGTTTGAGTCGATGCATTGAGTATGGAATAGAGCTTCCTCGGGTTCACCGAAGAAAGCTCCCCGTCCGTGCTGTAATACTTGTAGAGTCCGTCGCTCTGGTCGTAGTACAGGGTCCCCGCCGTGGGAGAGGACGGCATGGAGGAAACGGTCGTGGCGGTCTTGAAATAGGTACTGTAATTGGTTTTCCCCGCGTTAACGACGCTGTTCCCTTCATAAATAATCATGTCCCAGTCGGAGCGCGCGTGGATGCCCGCGTTCGTCGAGGCCGCGAAATTGGTTTCCGAAGCGCTGAACAGGTGGTCGCTGTTAAGCGTCGTGATTCCGTTGTCCGCGGAAGCGAGCTGCGTGCTGTAGAGAATGCCGGCCTTCTGGGCGTCGGTCGCGTCAGCGTCGGCGATGACGACGATTTTGGTGTTCGAAGAGGGCGTAACAGCCGCGCCGCTGCTGTTCGTTCCCTCCCAGCGGTAGCCTTCCTCAACTTTCATGGTGAAGCCGTCGCGAACCCAGTAAGTGCTCGAACCTACCGTCTGCTTGTGGTAGGAGTAAGTCGTCGTCGCTTTTGTCGTCGGATCCGTGGAAGCATAAGTCAGTGTTGTTTCATCTTTTGAAAAAGTATAAGAAGCGTTTGAGAGTGTCTTACTGAGAGCTTCGATCTGTTTTCGCAAATTCGTGCTGTCCATAAGGACCGCGTACTGATAGTAGGTCGCCGCAGCAGCATTGGCCGCTGAGGCGCTGGGCATTTCACCGAAACAGACGCCGAGAATCAGAGCAGCGGCGAGGGCTTT
Organism: Mesosutterella faecium; assembly: GCF_022809315.2. Taxonomy (NCBI): domain Bacteria; kingdom Pseudomonadati; phylum Pseudomonadota; class Betaproteobacteria; order Burkholderiales; family Sutterellaceae; genus Mesosutterella; species Mesosutterella faecium. The sequence continues at coordinate 117,589 of NZ_JAKZJU020000002.1, forward strand.
ATACGTCATTGCCGGTCGGATAAGTGAAGACGAAGAAAACCGATGCTGTCCAGAAGCATAACTTTTTTCTTTTGACATTAGAGCAGGGAAATTAATAACTGTTAAATTAAAAAGATAGGACCAATTATATCGGCAAAGGCCCGATGTCGAGAGAGTCGTTCTGATTAGGGAAAAAACGTTAGAAAGCCCGGAGCACCTGCAAAAAATCCCGCATTTCCGACCCGAAGACCTGCCGGAACCCACCGATCCCGAGTCAGCCGGGAAAGATCAGGAAATGCAGTTATAAACAAAAAGATAAGAATTCCGCAGTATCCGGTGCAGGGCGCAGCAGGACAGGGAGAAAGAAGGCCCCGGCAAGGCCTGAAAAGAAGCGGCGCCGGCCGCTCGGAGTTCGTCAAGAGAATTAACTGACTTTGCAGGAAAGCCTGCCTCGGGCAGGTCTCAGACTGCGGAAGCACGCCGCGGACTCAAACGGTCTTCCGGAAAAAAAGCGGCAGGCCAGGACGGCCTGCCACTTTAAAGCCGCTCCATTTTGGAAATTTTAAGGAATCAGAGCTTCTTTTCCTGAGAAAGGATGTTCTTTACTGCGATGCGGGCCGAGTTAATCGCGAAGGACGAGGCCGTGCCTTCACCCACTCGCAGGTCGTAGCTGTCGCCGTAGACGCCGCCTGCGTCATGGCCCAGAGCATAGAGTCCCGGGATCACCTTCTCGTTCTTGTCGACGACCTGGAGGTTCTCGGTTACCTTGACGCCGTTGAGAGACGTGAGCGTGTGCAGCTTCCCTTTAAGGATGTAATACGGACCCTGGGAAACCGCGCGGATATAGTAGCGGTCCTTGCCAAACTGCGTGTCTTTTCCGGATTTGGCGAACTTCGTCATATCGGCAGCGGCGCGCTTCACGTTGCTGGGATTGAGCCCCGCCTTCTTTGCCACTTCCTCGAGCGTCGCGCCCTCGAACACGTCGCCGCGCTTCACGCCGTTTTGGATCATCTGCGGCAACTCCTTTGCCACCTGATGGCGCTGGATGAAGTTGCCGCAGGGGTTGAGATAGCCCTTGCCCTTGGTGCCGAGCTCCTTCACGAAGGCGTTGTCAAAGAGAATGTAGGTCCACTCGCCCGCGCGCAGGATGGCGTTCGAGGCGACCGGCCAGTCGAGCGTGAGCTGCTCGTTGAAGAAGCGGTTGCCGGCGCCGTCGAGATAGAGCTGGCTCTGGCGGAAGATCGCGCGCAGCTCCTTGTTCGGGCCGTTGCAGATCGCCTCGCCAGGCAGCGGATTGAAGGCCCCGTTGATCATCATCGGGCCCATATTGTCGCCCACGGCGCCCGCCGAGAACGCCATTTCAATGCCGTCGCCGGTCCGGCCCGGCGCTCCGGACGGCACCAGATCCTGGCCGGTGAATTCCTTGACCAGCTTCGGATTGAAGTTGTACCCGCCGGTCGCAAGCAGCACGTACTTCGCGTTCACCGTCACCTTTTCGTGCGTCTTCAGGTCTTCAGCCTCGACGCCCACGGCGCGGCCGTCCTTCATCAGGAGCTTTTTGCCGGGGGTCTGCAGCAGCAGCCTGCCGCCGTGCTTTTCAAAGGTCTGCACCATAGCGGCGGGCAGCGATCCCGCCTTCGGGTAAATGTGCCAGGTGAGGTTCTTGTTGCCGGCCCACACGGACTTCACTTCCTTCCAGTGCACGCCGTGATCCCACACCCACTGGATCGTTTCCGGGGATTCATCGATGAAGCGCTTCACAAGAGGCGCGTTGATGCGCCAGTGGTGGTATTCGCCCATGCGGTTGAACTCTTCGAGCTTGGTGAGCTTCACCCCGGCCTTCTTCTGCATGAAGGACTCGACGGCAAAGGAGCCCTCCATGAAGTTACCCGCGCCGCCGGCGAAAGCGTTCTTTTCAAGCAGCACGGTCTTCAGGCCGGCCTCCTGGGCGCTCGCCGCGGCCACGGTGCCGGAAGCGCCGGCACCGACCACGACGACGTCGGCGTTGAGGACCCGGTCGGCGACCGCCGGGAAGGCAAAGGCCATGGCGACCGTCATGACTGAAAGCGTGCGAAGCAGTTTCATCTCTTCTCTCCTTTGAATGGAAGAGAGGGGCCCCCATCCTCTTGTTTTCAATGGGTAAGCTCATCTCTTCCCATTATCCTAGGAGAAAAGATAGTTAAGATAAATAGCCATAAACAAAACACTTTGTTTCTTTAAACAGAATAATAGCCATGGATCTCCTGTCCCTTCTTCCGGTTTTCATCCGGGTCGCCCAGACCGGAAGCTTCACGCGCACGGCGGACAGCCTGGGGCTATCGAGGCCCGTTGTGACCCGCTCGATCCAGAGGTTGGAAAAGGAGCTGGGGGTGCGGCTTTTTTACCGCTCGACGCGCTCGGTCACCCTCACCGCCGAAGGCAGGGAGCTGCTCGATCAGGCCGAGGACCTGATGCTGCGGACGAGGCGCCTCGTCGAAAGCCTCCACCGCAGCCCCGGCGAGCCGCTCAAGGGCCGCATCCGCATTTCCTCTTCCGGCATCATCGCCTGGGCCTTCCTGCAGCAGATCGTGACGGATTTTCTCGCTGAAAATCCGGGCGTCTCGATCGAGCTCATCACGGCCGACCGCGACATGAACATCCCCGGGGAAGGGATCGACCTCGCCTTCAAGGTGGGAGACCGCCTGAAGGCGGACGTGATCGCCCGCAGGATCGGCGTCGTGAGAAACATCCTCTGCGCGTCTCCCTCTTACTTCAGGGGCCGCCCCGTCCCCGGCGAGCGGGACGATCTCCGGGACCACGTCGCACTCGTGAACCTCTACCTCGGAGAGCGCTTCCGGCTCACAAACTCGAAGGGGGAGACGAGGATCATAGAAATGAAGGGGCGGTACCTCAGTAGCAACTCCCTTCTGATCTTCAACGCGTGCCTGCACGGCGCGGGCATCGCCATGCTGCCTTACGAATTCGCCCTGCCCTACATGGCGCGCGGTGAGCTGCTCCAGGTGCTGCCCGACTGGGAAGCGGACAAATACGGCTTTTACGCCCTTTACTACGACACGTCCCTTTCGCGGCCCGCCCGGCGTTTTCTGGAAAAGGTCACGGGCGTCCTCCAGACCGTGGGCGGCCGCGTCTACGACATCCGCGTGCGAGCGAAGGACAGGCTGGTCGGCTCCGGAAAAATCGAGTAGGAGGCAGGCGGTTCGCCCTACATCAGTCCGACCTCCGGCCGGATCACCTCCGCGCCCGTGTCTATGCCCGACTTAAGCATCCGGTGGATCAGCGATATGACCCGCCTGTCCTTGATCCGCGCTGACAGCTTCCTGATGAGTCGGCTGTGGTCCACGGTGTCGAAGAACTTGGCGAGGTCGATGTCCACCGCTCACTTGAACCCGGCATCGGCATGGCCGATGCACCGGAGGATCGCGTCAGACGCGCCCCGGTTCGGCCTGAAGCCGCAGCTCGAGTCCGAGCACCTGCGCCACGGCCTGCTGGGCAAGCCGGTCGAGGGCTGTAGAGATTCCAAGATCTCTCCCTTTTTCTGGTTTAGGAATGGTCACCCGCTTCACGGGGGAGGGGCGGTAACGCCCCTCGCGCACCGCGCTCGTGAGTTCGCCCGGGTGGCTGACGATGTAGTCCCGAAGCTCTTCGGTCCTCATCCCGTCCACGCCGGAAACCCCTTTGTTCGACTCGACCTGCTTCAGGGCGAGCAGAAGGTTGGAGGGGCTCAGTATCCTCTCGCGCGTGATGCCCGAAAAGTCGGGCTCAGCATGTGTCGTCTCTTCCTTCGCTATGACGGTCTTTGCGCCCTCCCGGCATTTTTTCCCCGTTCCGCGGGTATCCGGTGCCGGGCAGGTGCTGGTTTTCTGCGCCATAAGACTTTGTATCTCCGGGATGACACTCCGTTGGATTCGGGCCTTCGCCGGCTGCTGCTCCGGCTACTATGCCCTCTGCTGACTTCTCGCGGCAGGCTTTACTCCATGAGCCGAAAGGCTTCACGTTCGCGAGATCTCCTCGGGTAAGAACACGTTCTTTCCCGCCATGCATCCGCCGCATTGACACCTCGGAATCCGGACAGCTGGGGACTTCGCCTTGTCTAGCAGGCTCATCCTTCCTCGTATGCCTTATGCGGTTCCTGTTCGTCGGATCGGCGGTTTGCCTCGGGCTTCCTTCAGATTCCGCCTCGCGGCGGACACCCTTGCCTCCGGCTATGTGCTTGGTGCTGTCTCCTGCACTCGGGACTTTCACCCGTTAGAACGCGCTCATGCCGAGCGCACCCCGAGAAAAAGGACGGCTTCGCATGAAGCCGTCCTTTTCCGGCGGTTCCGGCCCCGCGGAACCGGTTCTTTATTTTTCAGCCCGCGGCCGCTCTTGACGGCCCGGCAGCCCTCTCCGTCTTTTCCCGTCCTGTGAGCCGCGACTCCAGCCCGGTGACAACGGTGTACCGGCCGAGAATTTCACGCAGGAACTGCAGGAAATTCATGTACAGCTCCGCGCCGCGCAGCGACAGCCCGAAATGCTCGCGGTCTCCAAGCACCGTTTCCTGAATCCGGTCGATGCGCTCATTGAGCGCATGCAGCTTCAATTGAAACTCGCTCTTGTCACCGTGCCGCACGGCCTTTTCGAGCGGCTGCTTCAGCGCCACGAGATCATGGGCAACAGCCTGAAGCTCCGTGGCGAGATCTCCGGAAAAAATCCTGTGCCGGTTCGCGACATGATCCCGGGCTAGCGAGACCGTGCGGATCAGCGACGAAGCCGCCTCCTTCATGCCGGTGCAGGACCTGTAATAAAAGTACTTGGAGTCCGCACTGTCATAGCCTTCCGTATCGGCCGGCATGGCATAGTAAAGAGCACGGTCATCGGAAATGCGGTCGCGCTGCTCGGAGGCGAGATTCACCGCTTTTTTCAGCCCGGGAAGATTATCCGAAAGGAAGGAGTCCACAGTCAGTGCAAAAAGATCCGCAGAGTGTCCGAAATTGGCCGGAATCGATTTTTCGAGCTTCGTGCGGATGCCGTCCGGGCCGCTGAGCGCCACAACCTCACGGTCCATTTCCTTTTCCCGAGGACTCTTTACGTTCGTCTTGAAGATGATGAACAGAGCGAGCGCCATTAGGACCAGATACGCAGCAAAACCGCCCAGGTTCACGATAGAAACCATCACGGCAGCGGCGATGAAGGCGCTGAAGGCAGTCACGAACCAGCCGGAAATCACCGTGATGACACCCGAAACCCGGTAGACCGCAGTTTCCCGATCCCAGGCCCGGTCGGCAAAGGACGAGCCCATCGCCACCATAAAGGTGACGTAAGTGGTCGACAGAGGCAGCTTGAGCGAGGTCGCCGAAGCAATCAGAATCGCTGAGACAATCAGATTGAGCGAGGCGCGGATGTAGTCAAAAGGCAGAGCCTCCTCGCCCTTCTCAAGCACTTTCGGCTCAAACCTGCGGTTGATTCCGCGCTGAATACCCGCCGGCACGAACGCGTGGATCAAATCCCCCAGAGCCATGCTCCCGCGAACGACGGCCCGCCCCAGAGGGGTGGCTCCAAATTTTTCTCGAGTTCCGTTCGAACTCGCCGACAGGTTCACGGAAGTTTCGATCACTTTGCGGGCGCTCTTTGACAGAAAGAGCGTAGCCACCATGACAACGCCAGAAAGCAGCAGAAGCAGCCCCGGGGCCGGAATGGCTTCAGCCAGCCCTCCCATCATAAAGCCGGAAGGATCCGCTCCGCCCGCAGCCTCAAAAATATGCGCCGCGTCGAGCGCCGCAATCGGAACGCCTACGAAATTAACAAGGTCATTGCCTGCAAAGGCAAAGGCCAGGGCGAACGTTCCTGCGAGGATGACAAGGCGAAAAACGTTGAGATGGAACAACATCATGCCGATCTGCAGCAAAATTGAGCAGACCACGAAGATACCAAGCACGACCATTGATCCGTTGACGCGGAAAAATTCCAATACCTCCGGCGTCATGAAGGACGCGCCTTTTGCTCCCTTCATCACGAGGAAATAAAAAATCATCGCAAGCGAAAAGCCACCGTATATGCCTCCCAGCTTTCGGAAGATGAGGTCATAACGGAAGGAAAATACGAGGCGCGTCACCCACTGAACGAGAGCTCCGGCTACAAAGGCGACGACGACAGACACCAGAATGGCGGAGATCATCCCGAGCGCCTTGCCGCTGTTGAGATAGTCGCCCAGCGCGGAGAGCCCCTCGCCCATGCCGATCAGGCGATTCGCAGCCATGCCGGCTCCAGCTCCCAGCAGCTCAAAGACAATCGAGACAGTGGTCGAGGTCGGCAGTCCCATGCGGTTGAAAGCGTTGAGCAGGATAACGTCGGTCACCATGACGGCGAAGTAGATCGCGATCACGTCCGAGAAGGAGAACATCGCGGGATGGAAGACGCCGCTGCGGGCAATCTCCATCATGCCGCCGGAGAACGTGGCGCCCAGCAGGACGCCCACGCCCGCCACAGTGAGGATCACCTTGAATGGGGCGATCCGGGACCCCACCGCTGAATTCAGAAAGTTGACGGCGTCATTGCTGACGCCCACGAAAAGGTCTATCACGGCCAGCAGTGCCAAAAAGCCGAGAACGACCCAGAAGAAGATGTCCATTTGTCACCAGCTGCAGGATTGTTGAAATAGGGAAGAGGGCCTGAGAGCGTGAAGCCGCTCGTCCACGCTGTAAGTATGGAAAAAACCTGTGTCGGGATTGTTGCTGGAAGATGACAGAAAGATGACGAAAATATGTCAATTTGATGACAAGGGGAAAAAGCCTTCGAAAGAGCGTCCCATCCACTTCCCGGGACTCGCCGCAGCCGGGCGCTCCGGCCCACTGCTCTCCCGCACCCTCCCTTCCGGCCCTGTGAATATGTGAGCCCCTTCAACATTCACCCTGCAGAGAGTCATATGCAAAAGAGAGCCCTTTCCTCCTAAAACAGCTGCGGTCCCGAAGCAAAGAAAATTTTCAACTTGCAGCGGCTGTACGTTGTGCGTTGCTCCTCGCAACGGGAGTCGGACTCCTCGCGGGTCCGAGGCAGGCTTTTGCGGACGCGGACAAAGCCTACGCAGCTGGCGACGGCGCGGCGGCGAACAGCTCCAAATCGACCGCCCTCGGCTCCGATTCGAGCGCCACGGGAACTTCGTCGCTGGCAATCGGCGGCGCCACGGCCAATGGCAACTACACCATCGTGATCGGCGATTCCGCCCAGGCTTTGGAAACCGGCAGCCCCCTACGACAGCTCGGCTGCCATCGGCTACAAGGCGTACGCTGACGGCGAGTGCGCCATCGCACTCGGCAGCTCTTCTAAAGCCGCGGGAATGGATTCCATCGGCATCGGTTTTGGCAACCAAGGCCAGGGCGCCACGGGATCAAATTCCATCTCGATCGGCGTCCGGTCAACCGCAAGCGGCGAATACAGCGTCGCCCTCGGCCAGGACAGCACGGCCTCAGGCACACTCAGCATTGCGATGGGAGACGCTGCAAATGCAACCGGCAGTTATGTCCACGCCATGGGCTGCTTGTCAAAGACGAGCGCTAATTCAGCCATCGCCATGGATAATCAGGCGGAAGCCGCCAGCAACAATGCTGTATCGCTGGGCGAGCGGGCGAAAGCTGCCGGAGGAAACAGCACCGCTTTGGGCGCCGAGGCGAATGCTGGCGGATTTAGCAGCATCGCAGCCGGCTATCAGTCGGCTGCATCCGGAAACTACTCCATGGCACTGGGCCAGCGGTCCGTGGCAAGCGGCGCTTCCTCCCAGGCGTTCGGCTACAACGCGACCGCAAGCGGCGAGGGAAGCCTCGCAAAACATACCGCTCGGCATGAAAGCGAACTCAATGCCGTCAAGGCATAGCTGAGCGAACTGAGAGCGATAGTTATGAAAAACACCAGTAGAACCTGAGGCTTCCCCAGATACCCGGTCAGCCACTTAGGGCGGAGAAGCGGCGCCGGCAGAAGCAGCGGGAACAATCCCGTTGCTTCTTTTTTTGCTGGAGCCCCTGCCGGCTTTTTAAGAGAAAGGCAGTCCTGCTGGCGCGGCCTCTGCCCGCCGCGCCCCGGAAAGAGCCTGGCGGTACTCAGACAGTGCTCTGGAGTTTCTCTCCGGTCCTTTTTCTCTTGGGAAGCAGGGCCTGCGCTCGAAGCGGCTTCCTCCGCGCTGTTTCAGGCCAATGCCCGCGCGCTACGCTTCGGTAAAATGGCCTTTAACGGTTTAAAAACTGAAGCTTGAGAAACGATTTCTACCTCCCGCTGTTTGCGGACCTCCTTCATCCTTTTTTCAGTCAGACCCATCATTCCGGAATAAAAACATCGAGATGGAACAGAACTTTACCCTGATCTCCACCCTTGCCGCAGGCTTTGTCTTCGCGCTCGTCTTCGGCGTGATCGCCCAGCGCTTCCGCGTTCCTCCGCTGGTCGGCTACCTGCTTGCCGGCATCATCATCTCACCCGCGACCCCGGGTTACGTCGCCGACGTCGAGCTCGCCCACCAGCTCTCTGAAATCGGCATCATGCTGCTGATGTTCGGCGTCGGGCTGCATTTTTCGCTCAAGGACCTGCTTCGCGTGAAGGCGATCGCGATCCCCGGAGCAGTAGCCCAGATGGCGCTCGCGACGCTGCTGGGCATGGTCGTCTCGCACCTCTGGGGCTGGAGCTGGGGGCAATGCTTCGTCTTCGGGCTGTCTCTGTCCTGTGCCTCCACCGTGGTGCTTCTCAAGGCGCTGGATTCAAAAGGGATCCTGAAGACCATGGACGGCCAGATTGCCGTGGGCTGGCTCGTGGTCGAGGACATTATGACGGTGGTGCTGCTCGTGCTGCTGCCGCCGCTTGCCGCAGTGCTGGGCGGCAGCATCGGGACGAGCACCGCAATGACCGCGGAAGGTTCCCAGCCCTTGTGGCTCATCTTTCTCTCGACGCTCGGGCGCGTCGCAGCCTTCATCGCCTTCATGCTGGTTTTCGGCAAGCGAGTGCTGCCGTGGCTGCTCTGGCAGGTCGCAAAGACAGGTTCGCGAGAGCTTTTCACGCTGTGCGTTCTTGCTTCGGCCATCGGCATCGCCTACGGCGCTTCGCTTGTTTTTGACGTCTCCTTCGCCCTCGGCGCCTTCTTCGCCGGCATGGTGATGCAGGAGTCGAAATACGCGCACGCGGCCGCGATCGAGTCGCTACCGCTGCAGGACGCTTTCTCCGTCATTTTCTTCGTGGGCGTGGGCATGATGTTCGAACCCTCGATCCTCGTCTCCCAGCCTCTGCAGCTGCTGCTCACGCTTGCGATCATCATGCTCGGGAAATCGGCCGGCGCCTTCTTTCTCGTGCTGCTGTTCCGCAGGCCGCTGCATACTGCGCTCACGGTCGCCGCGGCGCTCGCCCAGATCGGCGAGTTCTCCTTCATTCTCGCGGGGCTTGGCGTCTCGCTGGGGCTGCTGCCCCGCGAGGGGATGAGCCTCATCCTCGCCGCGGCCATTCTCTCGATCGCTCTCAACCCTGTCGCCTTTGCGCTCGTGCCGAGCATCAAGGAAGGCATGAAGAAGCGCTGGAGCTTCGCGCTGGCGGCCGACCGACGGGCTGCCCGGGACTTCCGACAGGAGCATGTAAAGGACGAAGAAAAGCGCAAGGTCATCATCGTGGGAGGCGCCGCGGCCGGGGCGGAGGTCGCCCGGGCGCTCAAGGCCGAAGGCGTCCCCTTCACGATCGTGGAGGACGACCCGGCGCTGATCCGGGAGCTTGAGCGCGAGGGGCTCAGCGTCACTCCGGGCCCGGCCGAGAGCCTCGGTACGCTCGCTCAGGCGGGCGTGCAGGACGCCTCGCTGCTGCTGGTCGCGATGCCAAACAGCATACGAGCCATCCGGGCAGTCGGGGCCGCGAGGGAGCTCAACCCGGACCTGAAGAGCGCCGTCTTCGCGAAAAACGCGGCCGAGGCCGAGCGGTTCAGGGAAAACATCGGCATCAACGAGGCCTTCTACGCTGAAAAGGAGCTCGCGCGCGCAGCCGCGCGGTTCGCGCTCGAGCAGGCCGGACGCGCGAGCCCGGAGGGAGCCGCCGCCCCAGGCGGGAAGCTCGCCCTGAGCTGAGGGCGCCGCGAGCCGCGCCGGACGCATCCCCCGCGGGGCAAGGGCCCCGGGCTCCCATAAAAAAATATCCTCCCCACCGGGGCCGGAGTGACCGTAGCCCCGAGGGGAGGATGCTGATTTTTACTTCCACCTGGGGAAAAGAGCGGGCGGAACCCGCGCCGCTCTTTCGCACTTTCCCGGAAAAAAGGGAATCAGGCGGCCTTCTTCATCGCGTTCAGGGCCGAGCCCGCGCGGAACCAGGACAGCTGTTTCTCGTTGTAGGAGTGCGCAGCCTGGAAGCGGTCCTCGGTGCCGTCCTCGTGCTTGCAGACCACGGTGACCGTCTTGCCCGGGGCGAGCTCTTTCAGGCCCAGCACGGAGATCCGGTCCTTTTCACGGATCTTGTCGTAGTCCTTCGGGTTTACGAAAGTCAGCGCGAGAATGCCCTGCTTCTTGAGGTTCGATTCATGGATTCGGGCCAGGCTCTTGGCCAGAACCACAGAGACGTTGAGATAGCGCGGCTCCATGGCGGCGTGCTCGCGGGAAGAGCCCTCGCCGTAATTGTCGTCGCCGACAATCACGGAGTGAATGCCCTTGTTCTTATAGAGCCGGGCCGTCTTCGCCGGGGTTTCGTAGTCCTTGTTCACGACGTTCCAGACGCTCTGACTGCGGCCGTTGAAGGCGTTCACGGCGCGCTCGAGCAGGTTGTCGGAAATGCGGTCGATGTTGCCGCGGTAGGGCAGCCACTTTCCCCCCGGGGAGATGTGGTCGGTCGTGCACTTGCCCTTCGCCTTGATGAGCAGCGGCAGATCCACGAAGTCCTTGCCGTCCCAGGCCGCGAACGGGGTGAGCAGGCGAATGCGCTCGGCGTTCGGGCTCACCTTGATTTCAATCTTCTTGAAATCCGGGATGACGCAGCCCTTCACGTTGGTGGCGAAGCCCTTCTTCGGCAGCTCCTCCCCGGTCGGGGCGGCCAGCTTGAAGCTCGCTCCGTTTGCGCCGGTGATGGTGTTCTTCAGGGGGTTGAAGCCCATATCGCCTTCGATGGCCATCGCGACTACCATTTCAGGGGAGGCGAGGAACGCCTGCGTCTTCTTGTTGCCGTCGTTGCGGCCGGCGAAGTTGCGGTTGAACGACTCGATGATGGTGTTCTTCTGCGAGGGATCGCCGATGTGGCGCTTCCACTGCCCGATGCAGGGACCGCAGGCGGTGGTCATCACGGTGGCGTTGAGCTTCTCGAAGGTCTGCAGGATGCCGTCGCGCTTGAGGGTCTCGCGGATGCGCACGGAGCCGGGCACGACGATGAGCGGGGTCTTGATCTTCACGCCCTTGTCGAGGCACTGGCGTGCGATCGAAGCCGCGCGGGTGAAGTCCTCGTAGGAGGAGTTGGTGCAGGAACCGACGAGCGCCACCTCGATGTTCTGCGGCAGGCCCTTCGACTTCACCGTCTCGCCCACCTTGTCGATCGGCATCGCGGCGTCGGGAGAGAGCGGCCCGTTGATGTAGGGGGTGAGTTCGGAGAGGTTGATCTCGACCACGCGGTCGAAGAACTTTTCGGGGTGCGCGAGCACCTCGGGATCGGCGTGCAGGTCCTTGGCGACGCCGTCGGCCAGCGAAGCCACGGCCGCGCGGCCGGTCGCCTGGAGATAGGACTTCATGTGGGAATCGTAGGGGAAGACCGAGGAAGTCGAGCCCACTTCAGCGCCCATGTTGCCGATCGTGGCCTTGCCGGTCGCGGAGAGCGTGTCGGCGCCGTCGCCGAAGTACTCGATCACGCAGTTCGTACCGCCCTTGGTGGAGAGGATGCCGGCCAGCTTCAGGATCACGTCCTTAGGCGAAGCCCAGCCCTGGAGGTGCCCGGTGAGCTTCACGCCAATCAGCTTCGGCATCTTGAGCTCCCACTCGGTGCCCATCAGGGCGTCGACCAGGTCGGCGCCGCCCACGCCGATCGCAAGCATCCCCAGGCCGCAGGCGGTCGGGGTGTGCGAGTCGGTAACGAGCATCATGCCGCCCGGAAAGTCGTAGTTCTCGAGGAAGACCTGATGGCAGATGCCCGAGCCCGCGGGCCAGAAGTCAAAGCCGTAGCGGCGCGAGACGTCGCGCAGGAAGTCGTAGGTCTCCTTGTTGAACTGATCGGCGAAGAGGATGTCCTTGCGGGCGCCGGCGTTCGCGGTGACAAGGTGGTCGCAGACCATCGCGGCGGGCAGCGCGATGCGGTCGCGCCCCGAGGTCATGAACTGCAGGATGGCCATGGGGCCGCCGATGTCGTGGGTCCCGGCGCGGTCAGGCCTGAACTCCGCGTAGGAGGCGCCGCGCTTGTATTCCTGAATGTTCTTCGGATCGTAAAGATGGGTGTAGAGGATCTTCTCGGAGAGCGTGAGAGGGCGGTTGAGCTTCGCGCGGACCGCGGCGAGACGGGACGGATAATTGCGGTAGAACGCCTGGATCATCGCGAAATCGCGGATGCTGGCCGTGGAGGCCTGCGCGGCCTTCTTGCCGGCGGCGGACGACGCCTTGGCCGAAACGAGGCCCGGCAGCGACATCGCGCTTACACCGGCCGCACCGATCGCTGTATCCTTGAGCAGGGTGCGGCGCGACAACTGGAAACTCTTCTTGCCTTCCATCTGATGTTCTCCTGAAAGCGGGCGGATCGCCTCTTGTCCGGGCTCCTGGCCACGCTCTTTTTCTGTGAAAATCTGGATCATCTCCGGCGCTGTTCGGCCATAGGTCTTCCTATGGGGGCGGCTCCTGATGGCTTACATTGTTCTGCCGATCAACCACTACGTAGTCTGACGGACGTCAAATACCGTTCGATCTACCACTTTTGAAATAGATGCCTATACGAGTCCTCTGTCTTGCCGCCATCGCCCTGCTGCCGCTCGCAGTCCGGGCCGCTGAAGCCGCCTGGCCGGCGCTGCCCGTGCGGCCCGACGTGACAGTGGGCATCGTCGACTACACGAGCCCCTCGCACAACGAGCTCATCATCCCCGACACGCTTGAAGCGCTTCGAAAGAACCTCGGGCCCGAGCACGTCCTCGTGAAGCGCTACAGCCTCTCGGAGCTCGCCTCCGCGATTCAGAAAAGCGAGGTGGACGTCTTTCTCGCGTCCTCGGGCTTCTGCCGCACGATGGTGCCCTTCGGGGCAAGCGCGCTTGCCACGGTCGCCTCGGTCGAGAACCCCGACCCCAACCAGAACGACGGGTCGGCCTTCGTGGTGCGTTCGGACTCCTCGGTTCGCACCCTCATGGATGCCTCGGGAAAGAGGCTCGGCGCCTCCTCGCCCACCGCCTTTCTGGGCTACCTCGTGGGCTTGGGCGAAGTGGCGCGCCAGGGCGGCAACCCGGATCGCTTCTTCTCCGAAACCCGCTTCTACGGCGGAGGCCTCGGTGCAGGCTCCATCCTCGAGGCGCTGCGCCGTGGCGAAGTGGACATCGGCATCTTCAGGCAGTGCTGGCTTGAAGACCACGTGCGGGCGAACCCCGCTGACCGCGGTCTCTTCCGCGTGGTCGACCCGAGGCCGGACTCCGGGAGGTGCCTGCGCTCAAGCAACCTCTACCCCACCTGGACCATCTCGACCGCGCCCGGGATCCGGCCCGACACCTCGAAGCTCGTCGCCTCGGCGGTGCTCGACATGCCGCCCACCCGAAGCGGCCTCTACTGGAGCATCGCGACCGATTTCCGGCAGGTCGACGAACTCTACCGGACGCTGCGGCGCGGTCCCTACGCGTACCTCCGCGAATGGTCCGTAAAGCGGTTCCTCGCTGCCTTCTGGCCCGGGATCGTGATCGCGCTGATGCTCGTTGTGGGGCTGGCCGCCCATGCGCTTCGCACCGAGGTACTCGTGAAGCGGCGCACCGCACAGCTGCAAGAGGCGCTGCGGGTCCAGAAGAACTACCAGGCCCGCGCCCGCGCGGCGAACGAAAAGATCCGCACGATGGAAAAGATCGGGATCGTGGGCGAGCTCTGCTCTATTTTCGCGCACGAGATACGTCAGCCCCTCGGGGCGATCGCCCTTTACGCGCAGGGCCTGCGCTCGCTCGTGCGGCGGGGCTCGGCCTCCCCCGAGCAGCTCTCGCTCGCGCTCGACCGTATCGAGACCCAGACCCAGCGGGCGAGCGACATCGTGGAGCGGGTACGCGCCTATGCGAGGTCGCGCAGCTCCCGGCGCGAGTCCTTCCTCCTCAACGACGCGGTGAGCCGCGCACAGGCCAATTTCGAGGCCTCGAGCACCCTGCACCCTAGGATCTCCCGCACGGACACCGGCCGCATCGCCTTCACGGGCGACCCCCTGGAGATGGAACTCGTCGCCTACAACCTCATCAAAAACGCGGCGGAGGCGGTTCGCAGCCAGTCCGACGCATCTGTCGAGATTCTCCTCAGCCAGAACGCGACCCACGCGCTGCTCTCGGTCTCGGACAACGGGCCGGCGCTTTCCCGCGAAGAGCTCGAGCTGCTCGCGGACCCCGGGGCGAGCTTCAGGAGCAGCAAGGCCGAAGGCCTGGGGCTGGGACTCCTCATCGTGAAAGCGATCATCGAAAAAAACGGCGGGCGGCTCTCCTATGAATCCTCCGGGAGCCGGGGCGTCACCGCCTGGGTGTTCCTGCCGCTTGAAAAGGCGGAGCGAGGACTAGGAAATGCCAGTCAGGACAAGGAGCTCACATGACAAACGTCCCTGAAGAACTGAAGAAAGGCAGCCTCATCCGGGCCGTGGATGACGACCCAGCGATCCGCGAGGCGCTCCAGTTCATGCTGGAGGCCGAGGGCTGGAGGATAAAGACTTACGCGGGAGGGCAGGAATTCCTCACCGAAGACGCACCCTCGGTGCCGGGCTGCGCCATCATCGACGTGCGCATGCCCGGAATGTCGGGGCTCGAGCTGCAGCGCGAGATGAACGTGCGCGGCTACCGCCTCCCGGTCATCTTCCTCACGGGCCACGGCGACATTGACATGGCGGTGAGCGCGATGCGCGAGGGCGCGGTCGATTTCGTCCAGAAGCCGGTCGAGCAGGAGCGCATCCTCGAGGCGATCGCGAGAGCCGTCGACCGGGGCCGGCTCGGAGAGGGCGGCAGCCTGTTGCTGGGCGACATCCGCGCGCGGGTCTCGACGCTCACCGACCGTGAGCGCGAGGTGGCGGCCCTGATCGGAGCGGGACTCACCAACCGGCAGGTGGGCGAGAGGATCGGCATCACGGTGCGCACGGCCGAGGGGCACCGCGCCGCGATCATACGCAAGCTAGGCGTGCGCGAGCCGCAGGCGATCGCCCGGTTCCTGAAAAGCCTCGAGGAACGGGAAGGCTGAGCGCTGCGCTCCTGCGCCGCTGCCGACCTGGCCGAAGCGCTCGTCCTTAAGCGGCCCGGGCTCGTCCTCGCACCAGCGGTAGGCGGTGAGCGCGCCGCCGCTGCCCGCTCCGTAGTCCACGCAGGCGGCGAATTCAGACACGGGCCGGGGCTCGAGTCCGCAAAGGTTGTAGTGACCGAAGAAGGTGGGCTTTTCGGGCTTGAAGACGCACACGCTCTTTTCAAGCGGCAGGGGCGGTACGCGCTCGGGCGCCTCCATGAAAGCCGCGGCGCGGTAGCTCGCGGCCCGGTCGTCCCACCAACGGATGCGCACGCGCCGCAGGAGCTTGCCGCGGCGGCTTCGGTAGGTGACCCCGGGCGGCAGTGGGAGCATGATGCCTGAAAGCACCCGCTCGAGCGCGTCATGCACCCTCCGGGCCCCGCGCTGCGTCTCGCCCCCGCGCGGGGGATTGAAGCGCCGGAACAGCGCTTCGCTCATGCGGCAGCCGCCCAGGGCCTGAGAGACCGTGCGCATCGCCTCCGGATCCCAGCAGGCGTGCACGGCCCGCAGGGGCCCAAGGTCGAGCCAGAGCGGCAGCGACATCATCCAGTCCAGAACCTCCTCGAAGTCCGGAGCGTTCTGGATGCGCCGCAGAAACGAGACGTGGCGCTCGCCGCGGTGGAAATTCTCGAGCCCCAGCCAGTCGCAGAGGTCGTTGTACTCGTGATTGCCCATGAGGGCGAGGGCCGAACCCGAGCGCGTCATCGCCATCACGGTGCGCACCGTGGTGAGCTCGAAGTCGCCCCGATCGATCATGTCGCCCAGAAAGAGCGGCCTGCGGCCCGAAGGATGGCGCCAGACGTAGGGAGAGGACCGCTCGTAGCCCATCGAGTCGAAAAGCCGCTCGAGCAGCTCAAAGTGTCCGTGCACGTCCCCGATGATGTCCCAGCCCGGGCCCAGCGTCATTGTCTAATTTCCCCCTGCCTTTTCAAGGCTTACCGACTGCGGCCGAATTTTAGCAACATTCCGTGATGCTCTGATGACAGCCCGGGCAGACCGCGGGCCCTGCGATTAGAATAGGAAACCGCCTTGTCGTATATAATTAATTATCATTCTCATTTAATTCAAGCCGAACCATGCCGCGCAGGCTTCTCTATCTTGTGCTTCCGACGCTGCTTTTCGCCCTCTGGGAGGGGGCTTCGCACAGCGGCCGCATCCCCGCGATCCTGCTACCCACGCCCGAATCGGTCTTCGCGGCCTTCTGCGCGCTCGCCTCTGACGGGACGCTTGCCGCGCACATCGCCTCCTCGGCCCGGCGCGCCTTCACCGGATTCGTACTTTCGGCGCTGCTCGGCGTCGGGCTCGGGGTCTTCCTCGCGGGCCACGAGAACGCGCGCCACGCGGGCAGCCTCCTGCTCGAGGCACTGCGGGTGACTCCGCCGCTCTCGCTTGTGCCGCTGCTCATCCTGTGGCTCGGGATCGACGAGGCCCCGAAGATTGCGATTGTTTTCCTCGCAAGCTTCTTTCCCGTCTATATGAACGCGCTCTCCGCTGTGCGGAGCGTGGATCCAGGACTTAAGGAAGTAGCGCTGCTGCTGCATTTCTCACCCTTCGAGCGCTTCCGCTGCCTCACGCTGCCCGCGTCGCTGCCGGGAATCCTCACGGGCCTGCGGCTCGGCTTCGGCTACAGCTGGAGGGCTCTGGTGGGCGCGGAGCTCATCGCCTCGTCCTCGGGGCTGGGCTTTCTCATCAGCGAATCAGCGGAGCTCTCGAAGACTGATGCGATCTTCGTGGGCATCATTACGATCGCGGTCCTCGGCGTGGCGGCCGACGCAGCGCTTCAGGCGCTTCTGAGCCTCGCTTCGGCCAGAATCAGGAGCGGCGGACGATGAATGCAGCCCTCATCTGCGAAAGCCTGTGCAAAACCTTCGAGACCCCGCGGGGCGCCGTGCGGCCGCTTCAGAACCTCTCGCTCCGGGCCGAGCCCGGGGAAATCGCTGCCGTGGTGGGCGAAAGCGGCTGCGGAAAGACCACGCTTCTGCGGATCATCGCCGGACTCGAGAGGGCCGAGGCCGGCCGGGTGCGGTTCGAGGGGGCGTCGGGCGAGCCCGCCTCGCCCCGGATCGGGGTCGTCTTCCAGGAGCACCGGCTCTTTCCCTGGATGACGGTGCGGGAGAACATCGAGCTCGCGGTGCGCCGGCTGCCGGCCCCGGAGCGGCGCCGCCGGTGCGGCGAAATCCTGGAGCTTGTGCGGCTTTCCGGATTTGAAGAGGCCTATCCCAGAGAGCTCTCCGGAGGGATGGCGCAGCGCGTGGGGCTCGCCCGGGCCTTGGTCGGCTCGCCCGATGTGCTTCTCATGGACGAGCCCTTCGGGGCGCTTGACGCGCTCACGCGCCACAGCCTCTACCGGGAGTTCGTCCGGGTGCACGCCGAGCGGCCCGCGACGACGTTGCTCATCACCCACGACGTCACCGAGGCGGTGCTGCTCGCGCGGCACGTCCACGAAATCGGCGGGGGGAGGCTGCTGCGGACCTTCGACGTCCCCTTCCCCTACCCGAGGACCCTGTCCACGCCGGGACTGGGCGGACTGAGCGACCGGATCCTCGCAACTTTTCTTCAACCAAGCCTCAGCAGCATTCAACCCAAGGAGTGAATTTTTATGAACCTCAAGCACTGGGCCGCGGCCTTTGCCGCCGCGGCAATCTTCACCGCCTCCGGCGCCGCGCTCGCCGCTATGCCCAAGGAACTCAACATCGTCTATGTGAAGGCTCCCTTCAATCTTCAGAACATGGTGATGAAGCAGCAGGGGCTGCTCGAGAAGGCCTTCGCGAAGGACGGAGTCAAAGTGAACTGGAAGACCATCACCTCCGGCTCCCAGCAGAGCCAGGCGATGGCAGCCGGCGCCGTGGACATCTCGGCCGTCATGAACACCGCCTCCCTTCTCATGGCCAACGGTGCGGGCAACCCGGTGCTTATCGCCAGCGGCGTCGCGCACCCGTCGGAGAATTTCGCGATCGTCGCGAAAAAGGGCGGTCCGGACTCGATCCGCGCGCTCAAGGGCAAAAAGGTAGTGGGGCCCCGCGGCACGGTGCTGCACCAGACGCTCGTGGCCGCGCTCGTTAAAAACGGCATGAAGCCCTTCGACGTCGAATTCATCTCGATGGGCATCCCCGCCGCGCTCTCGGCGGTCTCAAGCGGCCGGGCGGACGCGGCTCTGCTTGCGGCCTCCGCCATTGTGAAGGCCGAGGAGTCGGGCTGCCGGGTGATCACCCGCGCCACGGGTCTGGTGAACGTGAATCTGGTGATGACGGTGAGGAAGGGCTTTGCCGACCAGAGCCCGGAGGCCGTCGAGAAGGTCGTGCAGGTGCAGCGGGAAACCCTGAAGTGGATCCGCACGCACTGGAAGGAGGCGGTTGGAATCGGCGCGAAGGAGCACGGCATCAGCTTTGCCCAGGCCGAGGCCCTCGCGAAGCGCTCGAATTACTACGACACCCTCACGGAAAAGGATCTGAAGGGGCTCGAAGAGGACCAGAAGTTCCTTGTCGACAACGGCATGATGGCCAGAAAGGTGAACGTGCGCTCGCTCGTGCTGCCGTCGGCGCTGCATTAAGATAAGCCGCAGGGGCGGGGCCGGGAAGAGCCGCCCTCCTTCTACCCCCGGCTCCGCCGGAAACGCTTCCTTTTTCCCCGCGAGGAGAACCGCCGCCATGGAGCTCACGGCACCAGCCACCCTTCGGATCCGAGACCACGGGATCGAGCTCGCCATCCCCTTTGAAGCCTGCCGCCTCTACCACGGCGAGGACAGCATCGGGGGGCTCGCCTTCGGGTACCGGCTCGTGTGCTTTGCACTCTCGAAGCTCTCGCCCGGGCGGACCGCGGACCGCAGGGATTTCCGCTTCAAAACCGCCTTCCCCGGCCCGGGCGTGATCGACGCGCTCGAGATGACGACCCGCGCGGTCTCGCGGGGCGCGCTCGAGGTGATCCCGCCGGAGAGCGCCCCCCGCTGCGCCCCGGAGGCCGTCTACGGGCGGCTTTACTTTGAGGCTTCGCTCGGGGACCCGGGGCTTTGCCTCTGCGCGCGAGAGGGAATCATGAGCGAAGACTTCATCCGCACGGGCCGCTCCGTGAAGGCCGGAGGCCGCGATCCGGCACTTCTTGCACACTGGACGGAGTTGAAGCGAGCTCTCGCGCGGGCCGCGATGGCCGCGCGCGACGAGGAGCTCTTTGCCATCGTTCCCGAGGGCGGGGAGACGCGCAATGCCTGAGAGCGTCATCACGCGCTGCAGCCAGAAAGGCGTCCGGGTGCTGGTCTACGGGCGCAGCAAAAGCCGCCCCGGCGAACCCGAGCGGCTCCTCTTTGAAGTAAAGGGCGCGCTTGAGAGCTGGAGCCCGGAGCGGGTGACCGTGACGGACTTTTCGGGGCTCGAGGCCGACTACGGCCCTGACGGGCGAGAGGACGACGACACCGATCTGATCGAACGGCTGCGCGCGGGAGACTCGAAGGCGATCTGGAGCGTCTTTTTCCTCGCGGCGGTGCTTCTTGTGGCCTGGGCGACGGGCAGCCTTTAGGCGGCAGCCCGGCCCCTGCCTTCAAGCGGCCTTACTGGATGTGCCCCCACATGAAGTAAATGGCGCTGTCGCCCCCAAAGGTGCGTCCCCCCACCAGGTAGATCGGCCCCACCCAGGTGTCGGCACCGAGGAAGACTCCCGCCGCGCTCTTCCAGCCCGGGTGCTCGCCGTCCAACTTGTTGTAGGCCCGGCCGCCTTCCACCGTCACCCCGGCCCAGACTGGAGCGCCGATCTGCGCGAGCCGCGAGCTCAGGTTCCTGTAGGCCATGAGGCGCGCGAATTCCATGTGGTCGCCCGAATAACGCCCGTAGCTCGAGCCCGACAGGTTGAAGGCGCCGCCCAGCTTGAATGTGCCCTCAAGCGGCGAGCGGCCCGCCTTCACGGTCCCGGCGAAGGTCCAGGGGCCGGCCGTCGTCGCCCCGGTCGCGCTCAGCTCGTAGCCGGTCTTCATGCCGCTTCTTCCCATCTCGTCCCAGAAACGCACCCCGAGCGCGTCGATCTTGTAGCCTGCGGTGGGGAAGCTCGTGCTATTCAGGCGGTCGAGCTTGAAGCGCACGAAGTTTCCGAAGCCGCGGGTGTCCCTCACGTCGCGCTCGCCCGTGCCCACGACGCGGTTGGGCTTGAGAAGCGTGTAGCCCAGCCCCGCGGTGGCCACGCCATAGCGGCCGAGCTCGTAGCCGAGCTCCACCGAGCCGATGAGCTGCTTGTTCTGCCAGGTGCCGGCCCGGATGTCGCCCTCGTAGACGTCATAGTCCTCGCGCCCAATGGAAAAGCGCGGATTGAGGAACACGGGGCTTGCAACGCCCAGGGGCTGGTAGTAGCTCAGCTGCAGGCCCTCGTCCTCGCCGATCTGCACGGCGGTCTTCAGCTCCCCGCCCCAGGCGTTGATCCAGCCGAGCGTGTGTTCGAGCATGAAGCTGAAGGTGTGGTCGTCGCGGAAATTGGTCTGCAAGCGACCGCCCACGCGGAAGGCCGAATACCCCCAGGTCTTCTCCTGTGGCTCGAAGACGAGCATCTCGGTGCCATCGGGGCCGGGCTCGAAATGGTAGGGCACGGAGAGGAAATCGTCGTCCTGCCAGATGCGCTGCGCCGCCCGCTCGACCTGCGCCGTGGTGACGACGTCGCCCCTCTTCAGCTTGATCTCGCGCTCGACGTTGACAGGGTTGACCACCTTGAGTCCCTCGACCCGCACGCCCGCGAGCACGTGCCGCCCGGTGATCTCGGTCGCGCTGCGGCGCTGCTCGCTCCAGGCGAGGAACTCGCTGCGGGGAACGGCGAGGCTGCGCAGCCTCGGCAGCACCTTTCTCGCCGCCTCCTCGCCCGCGCGGATGATCTCGTCGGCCTTGTCGAAGTCGCCCGAAGAGTACTGCTCGAGGTCGGGCACGATGAAGATGTCGCGCGGCGTGAGCTCGCTGATGCTCTTCTGCACGTTCTGCTCGGTGAGGATGTTGATCATCTGCCCCATGACGCCCGCGAGCGTGTTGAGCTTCGAGCGCGGGGAGAGCGGCGTGCCCACGTTCACCGCGATCACGATGTCGGCGCCCTGCTTCCTCGCCTCCTCGACCGGGAGGTTCTGCACGAGACCGCCGTCGGAGATGAGATGTCCCTTCCACTCGGCCGGCGCGAAGGCTCCCGGAATCGACATCGAGGCGCGCATCGCCTGTGAGAGCAGGATGTCCTTCTGCAGCACGAGGGCACGGCCCGTCTCAAGGTCGGTGCCGAAGGCCGCAAACGGGATCGGCAGCCGCGAGAGGTCCGTGATGCGGCTTGCCGGCTCGTTCACGCGCGACAGGAACAGATCGAGCTCCTGGGTCGTAATGATGCCGTAGGGCAGCGCGAAGCCCTGCGGCCCGATGCCGAGCTCCGTGTCGGAAAGCCCGTGCTCCTTGTCTTCTTTGCGCCGCCAGTTCATCTCGGCGCGGTCAGGCTTCGGCGCGAACATCTTCTGCCAGTTGACGCCTTTGATGATTTTCTCGATCTCCTCGGGGCTGTAGCCCTCAGCGTAGCCCCCGCCCACCATGGAGCCCATGGAGGTGGCGGTGATGAGGTCGACCTTCACGCCCGCTTCCTCGAGCACCTTGAGCACCCCCACGTGCGCGAACCCGCGGGCGCCGCCGCCCGAGAGCACGAGCCCGATCCTCGGACGCCGGACGGTCTCGGGTCGCCTCTGGCCTGGCGAGGGGGCCGGAGCGGACTGAACCGCGGCGGGCTGCGTCTGCGGGGCAGGCGCGGGGGAGGAGAATCCGTCGGCCCGGACGCCGGAGGCGGCAAAGGAGAAAAGGACGAGAAAGGCGGCGAATTTCATGGCGCGCTGAAAACAAAATCTAAAACAAAAGAAAAACACCTTTAGGATAGCGTATCTGGGTTCGTCTTCCTATTAGCCGCCGGGGCAATCTCAGACGGCTTTCCTTATAAAAAAGAAGAAGATCGGGGCAAAGCCCGCGCTGGAAAAGAGCATGCGCGGGCGACCGAGGCTTTCCATAAGCTCGCAGCCGCAGCGCAGCACCCACTCGTCGCAACCCGCGGGCCCGAGGAGGGTGAGGCCGACCGGCGCGCCCTGCAGAGTACCCAGCGGCAGCGACAGCGAGGGCAGCCCCGCGAGTCCCGCCGGAGAAAGCACCGCAAAGGCGCTCGAACGGAAATGCTCCATGTCCGCGTCGCTGCCCGAGTGAAGCGGCCCGGGGCCGGGCAGCGTCGGAAACACGAGGAGGCCGCCCCCGGCGAGCTCTTCGTCAAGAAAGGCTTTGATCCGGGAGCGCTCTTCGCGCCAGGGCCGCAGGTCCTCCGAAGCCGCCTCGCGCGCGAAGGCGAAGCGCTCGCGCACGCCGGGTCCAAGCGCGGGGTACACCTGCTCGATGAAGGAGCCCCAGCTGCGCCAGGCTTCGGCCGCCTGAAGGTGGCGGAAGGCTTCTGCGAAGCACCCGAGGGTACAGGGCGCAAGACGCGCCTCCTCCTCTCCGCCCCAGAGCGCGCGGGCCTCGGAAAGCGGCCTCGAGAAGGCCTCGTGCAGCTCCTTCGGGACCGCCGCCCAGGCGTCCGCGGGCAGCAGCAGCCGAGGCCTTGCGGGGAAGGCCTTTTCGTCGGGCCCGCAGAGCACGGCAAAGGCGCGCTTCCTCCTTCAGACACGGGCTCTGTACTCACCGTCACGGCCGCAGCCGCTGGCTTTCTCCGGATGCAGAAAGCCCGCACCGAGGCCTGGGTCTTAAGGCGGGCACCGCCTTTGAAAGGAGGGAGGGCCTCCGGCGCCGCCTGTCCCTTTTAGTCCTGGCGGTAGTCCGCGAAGAAGTTTTTCAGCCTCGTGAGCGCCTCGGTGAGCTGCGGCACCTCCGAGAGGTAGACGATGCGGAAATGATCCGGGTGAATCCAGTGGAAGCCCGCCCCGTGCGTGATGAGAATCTTCTCACGCTTCAGGAGGTCTAGCGCGAAGCGCTCGTCGTCCGTGATCCCGAAGCGCTTCGTGTCCATCTTCGGGAAGATGTAGAAGGCGGCGTCAGGCCGCTCGAAGGTGATGCCGGGGATTTCGGAGAGGAGCCTGCAGACGCAGTCGCGCTGCTCGTAGACGCGGCCTCCGGGCACGAGCATCTTCTCGGTTTCCTCGGGCATTGCGAGCGCCGGCGCGATGAGCGACTGCGCGGGCACGTTCGAGCAGAGCCGCATCGCAGAGAGCAGGTTCAGGCCCTCGATGTAGCCTTTCTTGCGCTCCTTGTTGCCCGCGAGGCACATCCAGCCGCAGCGGTAGCCCGCCATGAGGTGGGACTTCGAGAGCCCGTTCAGACTCACGGTGAGAAGGTCCGGCGCGAGCGAGGCAAGCGCCGTGTGCTTCTTGCCGTCCATCACGAGCCGGTCGTAGATCTCGTCGGCAAAAAGGATCAGATCGTGCTCGCGGGCGATCTTCACGATGCCCTCAAGGATTTCCTTCGGATAGAGCACGCCGGTCGGATTGTTCGGGTTGATGACCACGATGCCCTTGGTGCGGTCCGTCACCTTCGAGGCCATGTCCTTCAGGTCCGGGTACCAGTGCGACTTCTCGTCGCAGATGTAGTGCACGGCCTTACCGCCCGCGAGAGTCACCGAGGCAGTCCACAGCGGATAGTCCGGTGCGGGCACGAGCACCTCGTCGCCGTTGTCGAGCAGCCCCTGCATCGACATCGTGATCAGCTCGCTTACGCCGTTGCCGGTGTAGATGTCGCCCACCCCCACGTTCGGGATGTCCTTCTTCCTGCAGTACTCGGCGATCGCCTCGCGGGCCGACAGCAGTCCGTGGGAATCCGAGTACCCCTCGGTGTCGGGCAGGTTCTCGCGCAGCTTCTCGACCAGAGACTCGGGCGTCTTGAAGTTGAAGTAGGCGGGGTTCCCGATGTTGAGCTTCAGGACGTCTTCTCCCGCCCGGCACATGCGGTTCGCCTCATCCATGATGGGGCCGCGGATGTCGTAGCAGACATGATCGAGTTTATGCGACTTGAGGTAGGTCTTCTGCATGATCAGAACCTTTGGCGCCGGATTTCGGGCGCAGGAATTTTTAGAAATTACTGAGGGATATTAGCTCAGGGAAGGCGCCCGGGCGGCCGGCCACCCCAAAACAGCGGGACGCCAAAAACAAAGTCCTGCCTTTCGGGGTGACGAGGATCCCCGCGAAAGGCAGGACTGGAGGAAAACGACAGGAAACTGCCCCGGGCCGCGTGCGGCCCGGGAGCTCAGGCCCTTTTACCAGACGTAGCGCAGGCCGACGTTCCAGCGCCAGTTTTCCTTGATGTCGCCGCAGCTCGTGCGCTCGAGGTCGAGGTAGGTGTAGGCCTGCTTGCTGAGATTGAAGTTCGCGCCCACCGCGTACTCGACCCAGCCGCCGTCGAGCTCGTCCTTGTAGGAGCGGCTCGCCAGCGCGTTGCTCGCCTTGTACTTGTAGTCGCCCTCGAACTCATAGGCGCCGGAGACGCGGGCATAGATCGTGCCCTTCTTCTGCGGGAGGTTCAGGCCGGCGCGCACACCGAGCCGGCCCACCAGAGAATTGAAGTTGTCCTGGTCGATCGTGGTGCCGCTCGCGGAGCGGAACTTGTCGCCGTCGACGAAGCTGTAGGTGAGCTCGGCCTGGGGCTCGACGAAGACGCTCTCGTTCACGTTCCAGTGCCAGCCCGCCTCTGCGCTCAGGCTGAAGGCGTTGTTGTCATAGGAGCCGCTGAAGCCGTTCAGGCTGAAGTCCGTGGAGATGCGTCCGTACTTGCCGATCAGGTCGACGAAGAGGCCCGAGTCATCCATCCAGGTGCCGTAGACGGAGAGCGTGTAGGTGTCGCCGTCTCCGCTGCCCTTCTTGTAGCTCGTGTCGCTGTCGGTGTAGCTGAAGGCCGCGCCGAGCTTCCAGTTGCGCGGCAAGCCGAAGTCCGCGCCCAGCTGAACGGAGTTGTTCTTCGTGGTGAGGCTCTGCGCCCCGTATTCCTGCTCGGAGCCGTAAACGCGGACCCAGGTGCCGACGCCCTTCGCGCTGTCGCGAAGCTCGCCCATGCGCTTTTCGAGGTCGTTCGTCTCATGGCGCCAGGTGAGGATGGAGGCCTTGGACAAGGCGCCGAAGGCTTCCTGGCGGGAGTTCCTGCTCTCGACCACGGCGCCCACGGTTCCGTCGGCCTTGGTCTCGCGGGTGATCGCGCCCACGATGTCGCCTTCAGCCACGTTCTGCACGAGATCGACGCCCTGGGTGCCGCCGTTCACGCTGAGAGACCGCAGGGTGTCGAGGTCGGAGGCGCTAGAAGCCTGGTCGGCGGTGATGCCGACATAGTTTTCAGTGATCTTCGGAGTCGATCCGGAGGCGACCGAAGAGACGTTCACCTTGGCGCTCTTTAGCGTTCCGTTGGTCTTTTCGGCAGCAACGTTGAGGGTGCCGCCCGTGCCCGAGAGGGTGGTGACGTCAACCGACTGGGAAGGCGACTGCGTCACGTTGATGACGCCGTTGTCAAGCTTCACGGAGTTCACGGCGAGGGCGGAGGACTTTTCGCCTTCCTCCCAGGGCTGAGGATCCGTCACGTTCCAGGCGGCGCCGTCGGAGAGCGCGAGGTTCAGCCCGGCCACCTGCCCGTTCTTCTGGATCTCCTCGTCGGTCCAGGATTCCGGAACCTGGCGGAAGACGTTGCCAGTCCAGGAGGAGCCGCTGCCCTTCAGATTGATGTTCACGGTGGCGTCGATCTCGTTGCCGGAGCCGGCAGCGCTGCCCGGCGTCTCGAAGGCGATGTCGCCCTTCAGGACCACGGTGCCGTCGCCCTTCTGGTTGATGTTGGTGGTGGAGTGTCCGCGCACGTCCATGAGCGACATGTTGTCGGTTGCCGTAAGGTCGCCGTTGATCTCAAGATAACCGTTGGAGTAGGCCGACATCGCGTATCCGTTCGGAGCGCTGATGGTGGTCTTTCCGCCGTTGATGACGACAGAGGCGGTACCTTCAGGCGCGGTTTCCTGATCCGTGTTGTTTTGCGTGAGCACGCTCCAGAAGCCGTCGGAGGTGACGCTGATGTTTTGCCCCGCGAGAACGACGTGCCCGCCCTTAAGGGCGAGGACTCCGATCGCGCTCTCCCCGCCTGTCGCGCTCACCGTCAGCCGGCTGGTTTCGGAAGTGCCGATGTTCAGCTCGCCGGAAGTTGAGGCCTGAATCGCCCTGGGATTGCCGTAAACCGCAATAGTGTCGCCCGAGGCGGTACCGACGGCGCCGCTGCCGTTGGCATAGAGCGCCTGGCTGATGGGGTTCGCCTCCGATCCCACCGTAATCGAAGGATCGCCGACCAGGTTAAATGAGGCAGACTGCTGGGCGTCGAGCGTGAGCGCGCCGGCAGACGCAGACAAGGCTGCCGCAGTTACAGCCACAGACAGAAGGCTCAGTGAATATTGCTTCATTGTTATTTCATCCCCCTCAAAATTCGAATGTGCCACCGTGATTATTTCAACCGGTCCCTTGAGCCATGGCCTTCGCGGTCATGTGTAAACTATTTTAAATAGTGCAAAATCTATAAATCCATGGGAGGGGGTAGAGTTTGTTCCATATTGACGTAGAGTATTTTGTGTATATTTTTCTGCCGGAAAATTCGGATTTTGACTTCTGAACTTTTTAGGTGTAAGGTTCAAAGACATATTTATATTCTGAGGATAGGTTTTCTGATGATCCGCCAGCTGTCCCATTTCGACAGCATGTGCATGTGCATGTGCCAGATGACGCGGCTTTCCAAAGCTGTAGCGTCCGGTTCTGCACGGTCAGAAAAAAGATAGTCCTTAAAGCAGAAAACCAGATCCGCTACAAAGAGAAGAGCCGCAGACAAAACTGCGGCTCTTTTTTTATTCGCATTCGTTTATTCAGGCAGGGAGAATTCAACATGGCAAATCGTCTTACCATTAAGGGCCAGGTCACCATTCCGAAGGAAGTCCGGGATTTTCTGGGGCTCAAGAGCGGGGACTCGCTCGTTGAGTTTCGGATCAATCCGGCCGGCGCGGTCGAAGTCGTGAAGGCGGCCCCCAAAAACCGGGCCTCGGAATCGCGCCGCTCTTCGGCGCGATGTCATGCGCGCCCCGGCATCGACGTCCTGTCGCTGCTCTCCGGGGTCTGCATCTGAGCCTTCTGCGCGCCTGAAAAAAGACGCGGCTTTAAGAAAAAAGAAGAGAAGCCCCCTTCCCTCTTTTTCAGGCATGGTCCGCTGAAAGCCCGGCACCCGCACCCCGGGGCCCTCCCTCCCCTCGAGGAAGGAGTTCCCCCAAAAGCGCAGGCGGCCCGCCACGAGGATTCGAGGCGGGCCGGAGGAATAAAAAGCGGCAGTGCCTTTTTTTTAAAAGAGCATTGCCAAAAAGGGCTGAGCTTGTATCTTGGCTCTCGGTCTCAGCCTTCCACCGAGTCGGGGCGAACGCTGCCTGGCCCCGGCTCCGTGTAAAACTCATGATGGATGTCTGCTCCCTCGCAGATGTAGATCACGGTCTCCGCAATGTTCTTCACGTGGTCGCCCACCCGCTCGATGGATTTGGCGATCCAGGCCGCGATGATCTCGGAGCGCAGGGCTTCGCGCTTCACCCCGTGGGTTTCGATGAGGCCGGCGATCAGGGCATGGAACACGTCGTCGATGCCGCGGTCAAGCCCGATCACCTGCCGGGCCACGACCGCGTCGCGGTCCTTGAGGGACCGAAGCGCCTCGCGGATCATGAGGTCCGCGGTGCTGAAGGCGGGCGCGAGGGCCGCGGCCATCGTCTTGCGGGCCGGGTCGGCCGGATCGAAGTAGCCGATCGTCCGGGCGATGTTCCTTGCCTCGTCGCCCATGCGCTCCAGATCCACCGAGACGCGACTCACGCCGAGCATCAGCCGCAGGTCTCCGGCCGCAGGCTGCCGGCGGGCGAATATCGACTCGATCTCCCGGTCGATTCTCACCTCCCAGCCGTTTACCTCGGAGTCCTTGCGGACCACCTCTTCGGCCCGGCCGTCGTCAAAGGCCTGCAGCGCGGCGCCGGCAAGCGCGAGCTGCGCGCGCACGAGCTGCCCCATCGAAAGCGTGTGGGCGAGCAGCTCTTCGAGCTCACCGTCGAATTTCGCGACAATATGCGCGTTCATCTCTTCTTCTCCTTTTTCCGCGCCCGGTCAGCCGAAGCGCCCCGTAATGTAGTCCTCGGTTTCCTTTTTCTTCGGGTGCGTGAACATGTCGGAGGTGGCGCCCACCTCGACGATCTGCCCCAGATAGAGAAAGACGGTGACGTCGGAGACGCGGGCCGCCTGCTGCATGTTGTGCGTGACGATCACCACGGTGTAGTCATTCTTCAGCTCGTCGACGAGGTTCTCGATCTTGGAGGTCGAGATCGGGTCCAGGGCCGAGCAGGGCTCGTCAAGAAGCAGCACTTCGGGCTTCACGGCGACGCCGCGCGCGATGCACAGCCTCTGCTGCTGGCCGCCCGAAAGGCTGGTGCCGGGCCGTGCGAGCTTGTCCTTCACGTCATCCCAGAGCGCGGCCTTCTTCAGCGCCCACTCGACCCGCTCGTCAAGGTCGGCCTTCGAGATCTTCTCGCGCAGACGCACACCGTAGGCGACGTTCTCGTAGATGCTCATCGGAAACGGGGTCGGGCGCTGGAAGACCATGCCCACCCGAGTGCGCAGCGCGCAGTCGTCGACCCCGGGCCCAAGGATGTTCTGCCCGTCGAGCAGGATCTCGCCCTCGGCCCTTATGCCCGGGTAGAGGTCGTACATGCGGTTGAAGGTGCGCAGCAGCGTCGACTTGCCGCAGCCCGAGGGGCCGATGAAGGCGGTGACGCAGCCCTTCGGGATCGTGAGCGAGATGTCTTTCAGGGCCCGCGAGCTGCCGTAGTAAAAGTTCAGATGCTTCACCTCGATCTTCGCCTCGCGGGCGCGCGGATCAGTCGAACTGGTGAAAAGCGATTCATATCCGTTCATAGTGGCTTGCTTTCCAAATAACCGTTAGTGTTTGCCGCGGCGGAACTCTCGGATGAGAATGGCCGCAAGGCTCATGGCGAAGACGAGCACCACAAGAACCACGGAGGCGCCGTACTGCAGGGGCCTGGTCGCCTCGATGTCGGTGCCGGAGGTCGCCATCACGTAGATGTGATAGGGCAGTGCCATCACCGGCTCGAAGGGCGAGACGCCCTCCTTCGGCGTGAAGAAGACCGCGCCCGTGTACATGATCGCGGCGGTTTCGCCCGCGGCGCGGGCGAGCGCGAGGATCGCGCCGGTCATGATGCCCGGCAACGCCGAGGGCAGCACGATCTTCATGATCGTTTCGCGGCGCGTGGCCCCGAGGGCGAGGCTCGCCTCACGCCAGTCGCCCGGAACCTGCTTCAAGGCGCTTTCCGTCGTGTTGATGATGATGGGCAGCGACAGCACTGCAAGCGTGAGGATCCCCGAAAGGAGGCTCACCCCGAACCCGCAGAAGACGGAGAAGAACGTTAGGCCGAACAGCCCGAAGACAATCGAGGGGACGCCTGCGAGGTTCGCGATCGAAAGCCGCAGCAGCACCACCGCAGGCGTGTCGCGGCTGTACTCGTTCAGGTACACGGCGCTAGCCACCCCGAGGGGCAGCGCGAAGAAAAGCGCCCCCAGCGCGAGCAGCGCCGTGCCGACGATGCAGGGGAAGACCCCGCCCGCGGTCATCATGTCGCGCGGCGGCTGCGTGAGGAAATCCCAGCCGAGCACGGGCCAGGCATTCACGATGAGCACGCCCAGCACGCCGAAAAGCGCAAGGACGCTCGCCGCCGCCGCGAGTCTCATGGCCGCAAAGCCTGCGATGCCCGCGGCCTGCCGCAGCCCGAAGTTTTTGAGTTTCATGATCCCTCCTTCAGCGCAAAGCGCCGGGTGAGGTTCCAGGCGATCACGTTGAAGACGAACGTAATGAAGAAAAGGACCAGGCCTGCGGCATAAAGCGCGTGGTAGTGCTCGCCGCCCACGGCGGCCTCGGCCATTTCAGCAGCGATGCCGGCGGTGAGAGGACGCACGGGGTCAAAGAGACTTTCGGGAAGGATGCCGGCCCCGCCCGCGACCATGAGAACTACCATCGTTTCGCCGATCGCACGCGAAATCGCAAGCATCACGGCCGTGCCGATACCGCCCAGGGCCCAGCGCAGCTCCACGCGGCAGAGGGTCTCCCAGCGGGTGGCTCCGAGCCCGAGGCTTGCCTCGCGCATCTGGGCGGGCACGTTGTTAAGCGCGTCCTCGGAGATTGAGGCGATCGTCGGCACGCACATGAAGGCGAGCATCAGCCCCGCGTTGAAGAGGTTGAGCCCCGTGGTGAGGTTGAACGTCTGCTGTAGCCAGGGCGCCACGACCACAAGGCCGAAAAAGCCGATCACCACCGAGGGCAGCGCCGCCATGAGCTCGATCACGGGCTTGAGGAAGCGGGTCACCGCCGGAGGAAAGGCGCAGTGCATGGCCGCGGCGGTGAGCACTCCGATCGGCACCGCGATCACGGTCGTCACGGCGGCGACCGAAAGAGATCCCACGATCATGGCCCCGATTCCGAAAACCGGAGGATCATCAGTCGGGTACCACTCCGTGGAGAAGAAAAACTGATGCAGGGGGACGTCCCTCAGAATCGGAAACGCCTGCGTGAAAAGAAACACGACAATGGCCGCGAGCGCGAGAACGCTCACGGCTGCAACGGCTGCGAGGGAATTTCTGAAAAGCCCCTCGTGCCTGTCGCCCGCGGGGGCGGCCGCAGAAGAAGTCATTCGATTGAGCCTTGCATTAAAGGCTCCCGCGAAAGGGAGGAGAGAAACCCCCGCGGGAGCACTTTTTTCAGTAGGAACAGCCGGACCGGTTATTTGCCAAGAGGAACGTAGCCCGCCTTGGCGACATACTGCTGGCCGCTCCTGCTCAGGGTGTAGTCGATCAGCTTCTTCGCGTCGCCCGCGGGAGCCTTGGCGGTGAAGAGGAAGAGGTCGCGGGCGATCGGCCAGGTCTTCTTGCGGGCGGCTTCAGCGGAGGGCTTGACGCCGTTCACCGAGAGGCCCTTCACCTGCTTGCCGAGATAGCCCACGCCGATGTACCCGATTGCGTTGGGGTTGCCGGCCACAGCCTGGACAACGCCGCCGTTCGAGCTCTGCAGCAGCGCGCGCTGGGAGACGCGAGTCTTGCCCATCACGAGCTCCTGCCAGCATTCGAACGTGCCGGAGGAGGAGTCGCGGCCGACCACGACGATCGGGGCGTCAGAACCGCCCACTTCCTTCCAGTTCTTCACGTTGCCGGCGAAGATCCCGCGGATCTGATCCTTGGATAGGCCCGCCACCTTGTTCTTCGGGTTCACCACCGGAATGATGGCGTCATGAGCGATCGTGATCTTCACGGGCTTGATGCCGTGCGCTCCGAAGTCAGCCACTTCCTTTTCCTTCATGTCGCGGCTGGACATGGCGATGTCGGTCGTGCCGTCGCGCAGAGCCTTGATGCCGTTGCCGGACCCGGTTCCGGAGATCGTCACCGTGATGTCCCTGTGCTGCTTGTGGAAGGCCTCGGTCACCTGCTGCATGATCGGTAGCACCGTGGTGGAGCCGTTCAGGTTCAGGGTGCCGGCGAAGGCAGAGGAGGAGAACATCACGGAGGCGGCCAAAAGGGCAGCGACGGCAGCCTTGGAACGCAGGAACTTGAGAGTCATCTTTTATTTTTCCATCAGTAGAAAAGAAATCAAGTGCGGGTGCTTTCCTCCCGCACAGGTTGAAAGTATGGAGAGGCGTTGTGTCAGCCCCGTGACGGTTTTGTGACGGATTGATGACAGAAAAATAAATTCACTCAGGCTTTTGATTTTTTTGTATTAGACGCAGGCCTGCCGTCAAACAGGCGGCAGGCCCTGAGGAAAAATCCGGCTGGCGGAAAAAGGGATTTCCCCCGTTTTTTCCATAACCAGCCCCTGCCGAGAGGTCCTGCGGCAGGCGCCTCTCAAACCCCCTGTGCCAGGTTGAACAACTTACATTATTTTAAATGTCAAAAAATATTAATATCATTTTTATGAACTTGCTTTCTGCAATTGAAACGCGGCGGTCTTATGCGCGTTCTGGTACACAGCAGACTCCGGCAACCTCCTCGTGTCTGCGGGGTACTCAATCAGCGGGGTCAGCTCCAATATGCTTAACGCCGGCCTCATCTACCGCTTCGGCAGCGACTTCAGGCACGCCGTGGACTACAGGCAGGTCGCGCTTGACGCTAAGAACCGCTCGAATGATCTCCAGGCACAGCTTTCTGCCTCCAGGACCTGCGAGGAAAACATGGCCAAAGACCTGCAGGCGGCCCGCGATCATTCCAATCAGCTGGAGTCCGAGCTGACTGCTGTCAAGGCGCAGCTTTCCAAGCTGGCTGCAAAGGTGGAGGCGCTTTCCGCCAAGTAAGCCGCTTAAACGGAAAGAAGCCCTTGGCTCCCTCCGCCCGACAGGGAGCCGGGAAACGAGAGAAGGGGATTTTTCAATCGAAGAATCCCGGTGGGATCTCCGCCTCAAGGCATACGAGCCGGGGATCCCTTTTGTTATGCCCCCTGCCACGGCCGGCGCCAGCTTTGTCTACAGGAAATCAGCCATCCGGGATGATTTGGCCAGCCCGATCCGACTGACTTGCTTCGCCTTGCCTAGCGGCTTTCCCCTTCCAAAGAACCTCTCTCTTTCACAGGCCGGTCCTTTCCGGACTCCTGGCGTCCCTGACGGAAAGGTGCGGGCAATGGCGGCGATTCACTTTTTATAATTTTTAATTAGATTTATAAAAACAGTGATTCTTAATTTTTTCAACATTAGAAATTCAGAAATACTGTGCTGAAATTTAGATCCGCAGCCTAAAGCCTCCAATGGCTGTCTGAACTGCGCTGCGGCCTCCTTGCGCCTGCTATTCCCGGCAGCACCATGCGCCCTTTCAACCTCTTAGAAAATCCTCTTGCTGCTTTTTCGCGCGTTTAAACTTGAATCCCGGCGCGTTCCGCGCCTGACTTCGGAAAATCACGCCATGGCCGAGCCGCTTCCCAGCAGAAACATCAGTCTGAAAAAAAGCCTTTTCAACAAGGACTTTGAGATCTTCCTGAGCCTCTGCGAGACTCGCTCCTTTCGAAAGACGGCGCAGCTCGCGGAGCTGTCAGTCGCCTCGGTCTCGCGAATTTTGAGCGAGCTCGAGGCCTCGCTGGGGGTCCTTTTGTTCGACCGCTCGCGCCGCCCCGCCTCGCTCACGGCCGAAGGCCGCCGCCTGGAAAGCGAGCTGCGCCCCTGCATGCGGCAGTTTGAAAAAAGCGTTACGGAAATCCGGCTCATGAGCCGCATCAGGCCTTCCCTCAGGATCGGCTTCATCGACAGCTTTTCCTACGACATCGCCCCGGCCTTCATCAGAAAAATGGCCCCGTCGCTGCAGAGGATCTCGTGCCTCACGGGAGGCGCGGACCGCCTCTGCGAGCGGCTTGCCGCTCGGGAAGTGGACGTCATCCTTTCCATCAACCCCTGCTTTGAAGCCCCGGGGCTGCGCCGCTTCAAGCTGCTCACCGAACCCTCGGTCATCATTTTCCCACGCAGCGCAGCCCCCGCAGCCTTCAGTCCGGGCAGCTGGCGGGAGCTCGCCTTCTGCGGTCTGCCCTTCATCCACAACTACCGCTCGAGCGGCGGGGGCAGGCTTGAGGACGGGCATTTCCAGACCCACGACATCCCCGTCTGCGGCAACATCTACACCGACAGCATCGGGATGCGCATGAAGCTCGTGGCCCAGGGGCTGGGCTGGGCCATTATCCGACCGCTGTCTCTGCTGCAGCACCTGGAGCTCCTCGAGGAGTTGCGCGTCCTGCCCTCTCCTCCGCCGGGACTGTCAAGATCCATCTACGTCCTTGCGGAAGCGAGCGTCCCCTCCGAGCTCTTCACCCGGATCATCACGGAGCTGCACGGCATCATCCGGGACGATATCCTCGGGCGCATCGCGCCGCTGCTGCCGCAGGGGACTGCGGGCATCGAGCTCCGTCCTCTGCCCGAAGCCCTGAAGGACTAGCCCTGGCAGGCCTGCCCGAAGGCAAACGGAATGGCCGCCATCACGGCTGCGGCATCTGAGAGCACCGCGTCGTTTACGAGAAAGGCGGGATCGTGCTGAGGCTGGCCAACGCCCTTTCCCTCGTCCTTCATGCCCATGAAGTAAAGACAGGACGGAACCCGGGCGGAATATTCACGAAAGTCCTCCGAGCCCGTGAGCATGTCGACGTCCTTCACACGCCCGCTTCCTAGAATCGCGCCTGCCGCGCTGCGCACCACCGAGACCATCGCCGGGTTATTCATCACGGCCGGCCCGTTGATGAGGAGGCTGTATTCGGTCCTGCAGCGATGGGCCTGCGCGGTGAGCGATGCAAGCTCCCCCAGCCGCTTGCCCATAAACCGCACTAGATCCTCGCGCGCTGCCCGGATCGTGCCCGAGAGCGTCACTTCCTGCGGGATCACGTTGGTCGCGGTCCCCCCGTGGATGGTGCCCACCGTGATCAGTGCGGGTTCGATCGGACTCGTTTCCCGCGAGACGATCGTCTGCAGACCGCAGACGATCTGGGAGGCCGTCGTGACCGGATCGCACCCCAGGTGAGGGCTCGCGCCGTGAGTGCCCTTGCCGATCACCTTCAGGCTGAAGCGCCCCGAAGCCATCATAGTCGCGCCCTCGCGGACAAAGACCTTCCCGGCCTCGAATATCCCCCAGACGTGCATGCCGAACATCGCGTCCACGCCTTCGAGCGCGCCGCTGCGCACGACGTAGCCCGCCCCAGAGAGCGGCTTTTCAAAAATCTTCGTGCGCGTCTCTTCCGCGGGCTGGAAAAAGATTTTCACCCGCACCGGCAGATCTTTCTCGTATAGCTTCAGGATTCGGGCGGCAGCGAGCATGCAGGCGGCATGGGCGTCATGCCCGCAGGCGTGCATGACCCCGGGGTTCTTCGACTGGTAGAGCAGCCCTGTCTGCTCGGCAATCGGCAGAGCGTCGATGTCGCAGCGCAGCCCCACGCAGCGGCCGCCCTGCCCCACGTACGTGCAAAGCCCCGTTCCGACCGGGCCGAACCCCACCTGGATGTCCCTGTAGCCAAAGGACTCAAGCTCCCTGCGGATGAACTCCGTGGTGCCCGTCTCCTTGAAGGAAAGCTCGGGGTTCTCGTGCAGATGGTGCCTCCAGCCCACGATCGAGTCCTGCATTGCGCGGGCCTCGGCCTTGATTGCCTCATAAATATCAGGATTCATATTGCGCCTCTTTTATGTCCGCCCGGGCCGTCCCTTCCTCCCCCTCCCCCCAAAAAAATGAGAGAAAGAGGCGGTCGGGACCGGCCTGCTTCAGCCCAGAAGAAGATAGTTGCCGATCATCATCACGATCCAGCCCCCGAGCATCGGGATTGCCGTGCGGCGGATGATGGCGATCGGCGTGATGCCGGCCGCGGCAGCCACCACAATCGTGGCGCCCGCCACTGGCGAGATACCGCGGGCGAGCCCCGCCGTAAACTGCATGGAGGAGATGAGCTGGGTCACGTCCCCGCCCAGGCCCGCGGCCACATCGGTCGCGATGGACCCCAGACTCGTGAGCGCGCCCACGCCGCTGCCTGTGAGGAAGGCGACGATCGCGATCAGGCCCGAAAGGACACCGGCCATCCCGGTCATGCCGAAGCCACCGTAGTTCGCGCATTTGAGCAGCAGGTCGATCAGACCGCAGAGCTTGATGCCGGTCGCGAAGATCTGGGCCGCAATGATGAGGGACACAATCGTGGTGAAGAGCGACCCCATGCCCTTGATCATCGCCATCGCGTCCTCGCAGACCTTCATCAGGTCGCGGCGGCGGATGAGCTCGACCACGACGCCGATGATCCAGGAAAGAAAGAGCGCGGTCACGGTGTTGAGCTGGATCGACTGGTAGCCGAACTTCGAGAACACGCAAAGGAGCGCGATCGGCAGGACCGGCAGAATCGCATAGCCCGAGGGGCCGACCGGCATCAGCTTTCCGCTGTCAAAGACGGAGTCCGTGTAGACGTCGTCATTCTTCCGGTCGTAGTAGCGCTGGACGAAGAAGTTGAGCACCGCGATCGTGATGATCATGGGGATCGCGACCGGCAGCTGGTACTGGACGAAATAGACGATCGGCTCGATGTTGGCGATTTTCGCCGCAAAAAGCGCCGTGCCCGTGCCGGGCCCCATTCCGATCGTGCCCGAGCAGAAGATAGCGGCCGCTGCACCCGCCCGGGAGACGCCGAGCTTGAGCAGGATCGGGTACATCGTGGTGAGCAGCAGCATCGCCAGCCCTCCGTGGCTCGGGACGACCGGGCACATCGCCGCGCCCAGCATGTAGCAGAGCGCGAGCACGAGATACGGGCTCTTGAGCGCCTTAAGCGGGGAAATGCAGACCTTCACCAGGGCGCCCGAAGCGCCTATGCGCTCCATGTACTTCGCGAAGCCCCCGGCCACCATGATGATCATACCGATGCCGGCCACCTGCTTCACGCTCGCGAGCCGGATCAGGTCGATGAGGTCGAACCAGACAAGCCCCGTGGACTTCGCGCCCTTAGGCAAAATGTGGTCGGCCCCGAACAGGATCGCAATGGCGATCATGATCAGGCCCGAGCCCAGAAGGACAATGACAGTGGGATATCGCTTGATGACGAGCCACCCTGTGGCAATGGTCACAAGCACCGCTAGAAATGACGCCAGATATTCCATGGTGAGGTCTCCTCATGAAAACCGCCTGTTGTTCTGGAATTGCGCGGATTCAGAAACAACTATCTGACTTCACGTGAAATTTTTAAATCATGTTTCGCGCCGCGAAAACTGACGTTTTGTTTTCTGCCGGTTCTGCGGCTGGCAAAATCGTTTCTAAATAACCCCAGGAAAAAGAGGGCCGGCGCCGGCAGAATCATCCTTTCATTGTTTTTAACAGTTATAAACAATCGTTCTATGATTTTTTCAATGTAAAAATAAAAACAGCCGCTCCGGCGGCCCGGACGCCGTGCGCTCGGGGAAAAAGCGGAAGCGCTCCTGCCTTGAGGGCGGAAGAACAAAGAAGGACTTCCCCGTCTTTCCCCAAAGGGGCAGGAGCCTGGCAGGCGGTTTCTTTTTGCCCGCCGCCCCGAAAGCCCTGGCAGGGCCCGCTTTTTTCCCCGGCGCTGAGACTTCAGGGAAGGCCCCCCGGCCCTGCCCCACCCTTTCCTTCCTGCCCTCTTTTATCTATCCCCTGCGCTCAAGGCCCCGGCGCCCCTCTTTCGGAGGAGAGGGAAAACCTGAGTGGCTTTGTCGGGTATTATTCGTAAAATAAAAATCATTCTCGATACGAACCAAAGGGCCTCGATCGCAGAAACGCTTTTTTCGGCCCTTTTATTACGCCAAGGAAAACATTCATGTCTCTCATCAACAAGGAAGTTGCCGACTTCACCGCCTCCGCCTACCAGGCCGACAAGTTCATCACTGTGAGCAAGAAGGACATTCTCGGCAAGTGGTCCGTCTTCATGTTCTATCCCGCGGACTTCACTTTCGTGTGCCCGACCGAGCTCTCCGACCTGAACGACCAGTACGAGGCCTTCAAGAAGATCGGCTGCGAAGTCTTCTCCGTGTCGACCGACTCCCAGTTCGTGCACAAGGCCTGGCACGACGCCTCGGAGACGATCCGCGCGCTGCGCTTCCCGATGCTCTCGGACAGCAACCATGAGCTCTCCCGCGACTTCGGCGTGCTCATTGAAAAGGCGGGCCAGGCCGAGCGCGGCACCTTCGTCGTGGATCCCGACGGCCGCATCAAGGCCTACGAAGTGGTGGACGGCAACATCGGCCGCAACGCCGAGGAGCTGCTGCGCCAGGTCGAAGCCCTGCAGTATGTGCGCGAGCACGGCGACCTCGCCTGCCCGGCGCGCTGGAAGCCCGGCAAGAAGACCCTGAAGCCCGGCATTGATCTCGTCGGCAAGATCTGATTTCCTTTTCCCGGGGGCTAACCCCGGGAAACATGTCGGAAATACTTCACCGCCGCAAAAACAAATTCCCGACTAACAGTTCAAGTTAACCGGGAATTTAGTTTTAAGAAGCTCCTTTAAAAGTCGTTGGGAGCTACGAAGTTAAATCACTTAATGAAGCAGAGATTCGACCTTCGCCGCCAACGCATTGAACTTTTCCTTCATCTTCCCGAGTTCAGACTCAAGAGTGCTGGCTCGTGCCTCTGCTTTGTCACGGCTCTTTATGAGTTCATCCACCTTTTCCGCAAGGCTGTTCTCGCGTGTTATAGAGGCTGACAGCCGTCCCTCCAGGTCATTTGAACGGCTGACGGCCTGTTGCGCCAGCTGGCGGTAATCGACAGCGTGCCTGAAGTTTCCGCCAAACCTGTATGTCAGGCCAGCGTTGATCATGTTGGAATCAGAGCCGCTGTTCGCATAGCCTGCTGAAAGCAGAAGATTGCCAGAATCAGTCGGATACCAGAAAGCTCCGATGGAAGCCGCCGTCCTGTCTTTATAGTGTCCAACGCCTGCGGCTAGCATGAACCGGTGATCCGGATCGAAGTCGACAGGATGGAGTGCCGCCAGGGCAGCTGCGTCGGCTCCTGCCTGGTTAATGCGCCGGCTCATATGATTGTTCAGCCGCTGGATCTGGTAGTCGACAAAGCCAACATTGGCGGCGCTCGTAGGATCGCTCGGGTTGGTGGCAACCCCGGTGAGGACACGTGTCTGGCCCATGCCGCCCGTGATGTCAATCGTGGAGGCGGTTCCTCCCGCATCGATCGTGATCGTATCGCCATCTGTCTGAACAAGCGAAGACATTTTGTTCACATTCTGGATGGCTGTGTAGACAGTGCCGCCGGAAACAAGCCCGGTATTGCCATTTTCGACTGAGCCCGTTCCGAGTTTTTCCTGCCAGGAAGCCACATCGTCTGCGCTTAGGTTGCTTGCATTTCGATCAGCTTTCTTGTCCATGTCTTCTTTCATGACGGACTTGATCGCGTTATCGGAGACATTGACGGTGTAAGTATCGGCAGTGCCTTCCGAACCTTTGGTGACCGTCGTGTTCTGCCCGGCCAGTACCTTTATCGACTCCTTTGCGAGGTTTCTGATGACGCCCTTCCCGCTTTCGCTGACATTTCCTAAATCCGTCTTCGCATAGTTCTGATCCAAATTGCCAACGGTCGCATTGATTGAGCTGATCGCAGAATCAAGGAGGTTGATATTCTGGCCGGCTGTATTGCCCGAACTGACAATGGTGCCGTCAGCGGAACGAGTTTCCGCATAAACAGTCTTTCCTGTCACAAGGCCGCTGCTGTTTGAATCCACTGTCCCAGTTCCGAGAGCACGTTGCCAGTTCGCAGTATTTATGACCGATGTGTCTGCATTGACGATACTGCTTGCCGCCTTGTCAAGGGCTGTGATGTTTTGCCCCGTGGTCTGTTCCGGCTTTACATATGCGCCGGCCTGAGACGGGCGGACTTCGTCGTAAATTCCGCCGCTGGTGACAAGAGCCTGGCTGTTTTTGCTGACTTGATCGCTGATGTCTGCGCCAGGCGAATTAGTTTTCACGGCAAGATTAAAACTCTTTACTCCCTGGTTATTCGTGGTTTCATTGACTGTCACCGAGCCATCAGAGCTGGAAATATTGATGAGTTTGGTGATGTTTTCCTTGCCTGCCGCAGAAATATTGTCCAAATCGCTTGAGGCCCGTTTTCCGATCTGAGCATCCAAGACAGACAAGTTCTGAGCAACAGAATTGTTCGGCTGGATGTAATTGCCTGCAGCGGTCGGGCGGACTTCCCTGTAGAGGATTCCGCCGGTCACTAGGCCGGCATTGCCGGAAGCGACGGCTCCATTGCCAAGTTTGTTTTGCCAGGCCTGAATATCGGCCTCCGAGAGGTTGTCAGCGGCCAGGTTCGCCTTTGCATCCAGATCTCCCTGAACCGCTCCCTTGATGCTGTCGCTGCTCACATTGACTGCGTAGGTCTTCGCGTCCCCCTCTGCGCCTTCCGTGACCGTCGTGTTGGTGCCGGCCACCACCTTCACCGACTCCTTCGCGAGGCCGCGGACCGCGGCCTTGCCGGCGTCCGTGACGTTCGAAAGGTCGGTCTTCGAATAAGTGTTCCCCAGCCCGCTGATCGTCGAGTTGATCGTCCCGATGTCTGTGGCGTTCTGGGCGGCCTTGTCGGCATTGGCCTTCACATGCGTGTCAAGCAAGGCCAGGTTCTCGCCCGCAGTCTTCGCCGACTTCACATAATTCCCATCAGCTTCCGGACGTACTTCGGTATAAACCGAACCGCCCGTCACGAGGCCTATGTTGCCAGAGGCGACTGAACCGTTGCCCAGTTTGCCCTGCCAGGCCTGCACATGGGCCTCCGACAGGTTGTCAGCCGCGAGGTTAGCCTTAGCATCCAGGTCTGCCTTAACCGCACCCTTGATGCTGTCATTGCTCACATTGACTGCGTAGGTCTTCGCGTCCCCCTCTGCGCCTTCCGTGACCGTCGTGTTGGTGCCGGCCACCACCTTCACCGACTCCTTCGCGAGGCCGCGGACCGCGGCCTTGCCGGCGTCCGTGACGTTCGAAAGGTCGGTCTTCGAATAAGTGTTCCCCAGCCCGCTGATCGTCGAGTTGATCGTCCCGATGTCTGTGGCGTTCTGGGCGGCCTTGTCGGCATTGGCCTTCACATGCGTGTCAAGCAAGGCCAGGTTCTCGCCCGCAGTCTTCGCCGACTTCACATAATTCCCATCAGCTTCCGGACGTACTTCGGTATAAACCGAACCGCCCGTCACGAGGCCTGTGTTGCCAGAGGCGACTGAACCGTTGCCCAGTTTGCCCTGCCAGGCCTGAATATCGGCCTCCGAGAGGTTGTCAGCGGCCAGGTTCGCCTTCGCATCCAGATCTCCCTGAACCGCTCCCTTGATGCTGTCGCTGCTCACATTGACTGCGTAGGTCTTCGCGTCCCCCTCTGCGCCTTCCGTGACCGTCGTGTTGGTGCCGGCCACCACCTTCACCGACTCCTTCGCGAGGCCGCGGACCGCGGCCTTGCCGGCGTCCGTGACGTTCGAAAGGTCGGTTTTCGAATAAGTGTTCCCCAGCCCGGCGATCGTCGCGTTCACCGTCCCGATGTCCGCGGCGTTCTGGGCCGCCTTGTCGGCATTGGCCTTCACATGCGTGTCAAGGGCGGCGAGGTTCTCGCCTGTGGTCTGCGCCGACTTCACATAAGCCCCGTCGGAAGCCGGGCGAACTTCTTTATAAACAGCGCCTCCTGAAACAGCATTCGAGTCATTTTCTGCCACTGTGTCGCTGACAGTGGCCCCGGGGATATTAACTTTAAGGTCGTAGCTCTTTGCACCGCTTGTCGAATTGACGTTTTCGGTGACAGAAACCGTGCCATCGCTGCTGGAAACAGATTCAACAATCTGATTCATGGCGGCGGCGTCCTGTGCGTTCACGCCGTTTGCGATCCTCACGATTCGGTTGTTTTTCGCTGCTGCTTCAGCCTGGGTGTCGCTCGAACCAAAGGACACTGTGCGGGTCGTGTCCGCAGCGCTGCCGGTGCCGATCGCCACGGCGTCTCTCGCGGTAACCGACGCGGAGGAGCCGATGGCTACGCTGTTTGAAGCAGCCTCAGAAGTGGACGCGCCATTGCCCCCAACAACAACGGAGTAGGCTCCGGCCGCTGTTCCATTCTGACCGCCAACGACGGTTGAATAGTTTCCGGAAGCGGTGTTTTGATAGCCGCCGTCTAAAGTGGAATATTCACCAGAACCGGTGTTGCCGAAGCCGCCGTTAACCGCTGAATAGTCTCCTGATGCCTTGTTCAGGTAACCGCCGTTAATTGCGGAGTATTTACCTGAAGTTGCGTTGTTATTGCCCCCAACAATGGTGGAGTATTCACTGCGGACTTGATTGCCGCTACCGCCAATGGCAGTTGCATAATCTGCATAAATGCTATTGGCATTGCCGCCGATTATCGTTGCAAATTGGCTAGAGGCGGTGTGTGACGAACCACCGACTATGACTGAATAGTCTCCTGAAGCGTTATTCGATGAACCACCATCAATAGTTGCATATTTCCCAACGATCAGATTCGACGCGCCCCCGTTGATAGTCCCATAGGGATCTAGAACCGTATTAGAGGATCCTCCGTTGATCGTGCCGAACTCGGGCTGCTCAGAGCTGCTTGTCGACAGATTCCAAATATGATTATTGCTGCCGCCATTAATCGTTGCGTAATTTGCCCTGGCCTGACCGGCCTGTCCTCCATTTATCGTCGCAAAATCAGCAGACGCAACGGCATATGTCACAGAAGTATCAGACCATGCTCCCCCGCCACCGTTAATCGTTGAGAATTTGCCTGACGCGGCGTTGTACTTTCCCCCGTTGACAGTCGCAT
Source organism: Mesosutterella faecium (assembly GCF_022809315.2). Lineage (NCBI taxonomy): Bacteria > Pseudomonadati > Pseudomonadota > Betaproteobacteria > Burkholderiales > Sutterellaceae > Mesosutterella > Mesosutterella faecium. The sequence goes on from NZ_JAKZJU020000002.1 coordinate 160,225, forward strand.
ATTCCCCGTCGGTCTGCACAATATAGCCACCGTTTATGGTCCCATATTTCCCATTGACTCGCGATATGAAGCTGCCGTTTATAGTTCCATAATCGGCATTTGCCTCAATTGCTGTGTACCGACCGCCATTTATCGTGCTGTGAACTGCGCTTGCCCTAACTCCGGCGCCGCCGTTAATGGTCGAGTAGTCCCCTTGCGCAAAATTCTTCTCGGAATAAGTTCCCGTGCCAGGGCTTTCGAATGTCCCTGTAGTATCGCTACCGCCGTTGATGGTTGAATATTTTCCAGAGGCGGTTCCTTCCTGCCCCCCGTTAATTGTCGAATAATCGCCCGTGGCCGTGTTCCCCTGGCCGCCATTTACTGTTGAAAAGTCACCGGCCAGTGCCTGAGGCGCGCAAAAGGAAGAAATCAATAAGCTGCAGAAAACGGCAACTGGAGTCTTTTTAAAGCGAGCGGAATTTACCCCCCCCCAAAAAAAATACACCTGTAATAATTTGATTTCATTTAATTTCCTCAGACAATTTAAGTGGAATTCTTTGGCTTTGTTTTCTTTATAAACGTAAAGACTCGTTAACAAATACCTTAAATATTTAACTCATGTATAAAAAATGTGTCAATAGGGCTTGAGTTCCCAAGCTCCTCTTTAACAAATCACCGCGTTGAATAAGTTAAATTAAGAAATTTTATGTATATAAGTGATAATTCACTGATTTATTTAAATATCATGATCATTTTGGTAGCGCAGTGGACAGTCATATCGAAGGAGCACAGGGATGATTCGGCGTGCTCATTGAAAAGGCGGGCCAGGCCGAGCGCGGCACCTTCGTCGTGGATCCCGACGGCCGCATCAAGGCCTACGAGGTGGTCGACGGCAACATCGGCCGCAACGCCGAGGAGCTGCTGCGCCAGGTCGAAGCCCTGCAGTATGTGCGCGAGCACGGCGACCTCGCCTGCCCGGCGCGCTGGAAGCCCGGCAAGAAGACCCTGAAGCCCGGCATTGATCTCGTCGGCAAGATCTGACCGCCCTTTTCCCGGGAGCCCGCCTCCCGGGAAAAGCGGCCGGAAATGCCAGAACGATGCGATTTGCGGGCGGCGGATTAACGATCCCCTGAAGGGTTCTTATTCTGCCGCCCGCCTGCCGTCTCACGCCCGGCGCTGAGGCCGTCAGACTGCCCGCAGGAAACCGTGCGCCGCTCTCACTTATAGTAAGTTTTGTACCACTGGGCGAATTTCCCCAGCCCTTCTTCAATGGTCGTTTCCGGCTTAAAGTCAAAGTCGCGCTGCAGCTCGCTCACATCGGCATAGGTCTGGTACACATCGCCGGGCTGCATGGGCAGATATTCCTTTTTGGCCTTTTTCCCCAGGGCCTGCTCCAGCACCTCGATGAAATGCATGAGCTTTTCCGGCTTATGGTTTCCGATGTTATAGACTTTGTAGGCGTCTCCCAGTTCATTTTTTCTGGGCGGATTGCACAGCATGTGCTCCATGCCGGTCACGATGTCGTCCACGTAGGTAAAGTCCCGGTACATGTCCCCGTGGTTGTAAATCTGGATCGCCTCTCCCCGGCGGATTTTATTGGCAAACTTGAAATAGGCCATGTCCGGGCGGCCAAAAGGCCCGTAAACCGTAAAGAAGCGCAGTCCCGTTGCCGGAATCCCGTAGAGATGGCTGTAGGCATAAGCCATCAGCTCGTCAGACTTCTTGGTCGCCGCATAGAGGCTGATGGGATGATCCACATTATCGGCCGTTGAAAACGGCGTTTTCTGCTGATTGCCATACACGGACGAGCTCGATGCGAAGAGCAGATGCGCGACTTGATGACGGCGGCAGGCCTCCAGGATATTGAAAAAGCCCACAATGTTGGAATCAATATAAGAACGGGGATGGTCGATGCTGTAGCGCACCCCGGCCTGGGCCGCCAGATTCACAACGATATCCGGATGAAAGGACTCAAAGACCCCCGCCACGGCCTTTTCATCGGCCAAATCCCCTTTGACAAAGGTAAATCCCGGAAAACGGGCAAGGATGTCCAGGCGGCTTTTCTTTAAAGAAACCTCATAGTAATCATTGAGGTTGTCAAACCCAAGGACAGAGGCTCCGAGCGAGAGCAGCCGCCGGGCCAGATGAAAGCCTATAAAACCGGCCGCCCCGGTGATCAATACTTTGCTTGTTTTGTCAAACGCTTTGAAATCTGCCATAGCAGTCGGCACCCTGTCTTCTCTGTTTTAGCCGCGGGGAAAAACAGCCCGCGCATAGGCTTTCTAATTGGCTTCGCCTGATTCTTCAGCCTGGCTGATTAGAAATAATCGCCGAAGCACGGCCCTTTAGATTTTACAGCGATCCGTAAATCCCTATTGCGGCAGCAGAATCGTTTAAAGATGCAGTTTATAGCGCATCCGCAGCCACGAATACCAAAATATCCCCTTAAAATATCCCGCCAGATTTCCATGCTTTTTCTGATATCGTCCCCACTGTTGGAAATCATGATAATTTTCAGGTTTTTTAATCGGCAGAATATTCGTAACAGTGGGCCAGGGCGATAAAGCATTATATTTGCGCCATTGGGCATCGAAGGGCGTCAGGACCATGTTCCACGGCTTTCTTCTTCCGGCCCAGTGAATAAACACTCCCTGATCAGTATCATAATCATCTCCGCCGTCCGTTATATTATAGGCATGCGGCAGAAAATAAAGATTTCCGTCAAAAACCAAATTCAGTATATCCTGGCTTTGCCCTAAAAAACGCTCTTTCGGTTCGCATTGGAAAGAAAAGGCTTTTTCCGTAATATGGTCTTTCTCCCACTGCTTACAGTCCACTAGCATAATGCCATCGTTGAAATATCTTCCATTCTTTAGCTTCAAATATTCAGATCTGTATTTGACGGAATCAGGACGATCAGCGGCCGCGGCTATGGCATAGCCTTTCATATCCAGGTGCATCAGAGGCTTTAATGAAGAAATGCACATGGTATCGGAGTCCGCATAAATATACCTGTCTGCATATTTTCCCAATACCTTCGGCATATAAAGTCTGACGTAGGTTACACGTGAGAAACGTGAAACCTTAATATGGAAATCCTTAAACGGCTCCATATTCACACGATATAAATAGCAGCAGCAGTGAAATTTCTGGGCTGTTTTCCTAATGTTTTCCTCACTGCCATCGCTGTACCCGTCTGTAAAAATGTGAAATGAAAGCGACGCACCCTTATTGTTTTCTATGACAGAAACCATTGAGGCGCCCATAAACGGAATATACGCATCGTTAACGTTATAAGAAACGTGAATTTGCTCCCGGGCATCGTCGGCTGGCAGATAATTAAATATTTTTTCTGACGCAATAAAATGAGATACATCAAAAAACGACGATTCAAACTGTTTCACGATCCTGTTCCTCCGAAGCCGCAGAGATTATTCACAAGCATAAATTAATCAATCAGGCGCATGATCAACGATCCAGGCAGCAAATAGGGTAATTACCGGATTTCAATGAGTCAAGCATTGGTAATTAAAGGCATTTAAGAAATAAGGGCGCCCTTTTGTTTTCCAATGAAGGTTTCATGGCGGATGGCCGCTGAGTAATGCTCCGCCACAGGGGCTGACCCTCTCATTAATACAGCGTGAAAAGCCTGTACAGAAATGCGGCTCTCAGAGGACATCCTTCTGTCGTCCGGCACACGGCAGACGGTCCGCCCGGGAGTAAAAAAAGCATCGAGAATTGTTCACGATGCTTGATTTTTTCGAACCTCCCGGAGTCCTGGAAGACCAGAAAACCGGGAGCCCGAGCTTCAGGCAGCCTTAAAGCTTTCAGCGCCTTCCGTCCGGGCGGTCTCCCGGACCCCCGCGCTGCGGAGCCGGCCCCCTCGCATCGCGCGCAGGCGGCATGGCGGCCGGATGCCGACGGCGGTATTCAGGGGCGTAATGATGGCGGTACCAGTCGTTCTTCACGAAACGCACCGGACGGCCGCAGGCGTCGTAGCGGCTGCAGTAGTGCCTCCAGTCGCGGCGTTGGGCTTCCGGAACGTTGAGATACAGGATCGAGGTCCCGGCGATCGCCGCGCCGATCGCGACGATCGGGGTCGAGTTCCAGACGTCAGGCCGCAGGCCGTTCATCATCGGGATAGCGCCCCAATAGCCCGAGTCGCCGATTGAAATATTGACCTGGGTGGCCGCACCGGCCTGAGCCGCACCGATCATGAGCGCGGCTGCTGCCGCAGCAGCCTTGCCTGCCATGCTGTTCATGTGATTCTCCTTTTCCGGGCCCCGGAGAGAAGCCCGGTGCTCACAGGCATACCCGTCCGGAGCGGAGGAAACCGTCACGAATTTTAAGTTTGGGCCCGGAATGGTTACAGCCTGTTGTCAGCTGTAACAAATCAAGCCGCGCCGGGCTTGAGCAGATCGCGGGTGAGGCGCTTGTAGATCTCAAGCGCGTTGGTCACCTGCTCGGGGACCCCGTACTCGTTGTCGCCGTGCATGTTGCCGCCTGAGGGCCCGAAAGTGACCACAGGAATGCCGAGCGAGACCGCGAGAATGTTGGAGTCGCACACCGAGGGGTCGTAGGCTACCGGCAAATCCACTCCGGTCACATCGCGGTAGTGGCGCTGCAGGGTCCGCACGAGCACGTGGTCTTCCGGTATGGCGAAGGCCTGCATGTAGGGGCTCTTGCGGGGCTTGAGCCGCACGGAGACCTTGCCGCCGAGGCCCAGGGCGTTCGCCGCCTCCATGATCTGCGAGATACAGAGTTCCGCGGTCTCGCCGGGCACCACGTAGCGGTCGACGAACATGTAGCAGCTGTCGGGGACAACAAGCGCCCCGGCGCTGCCGCCGCTCAAGTAACGGACGCACCAGGTCCCGCGGTTGAGCTTCGGGTGAGAGAGCGTGGGCAGCGCTTCGATCGCGGCGGCGAGCTTCCCCGCGCTGATGAGGGCGTTCTCCCCCACCTGCGGGTAGCGGCTCGCGTGGCCGGCCTTGCCCTTCACCGTCACCTCGAAGCTGAAGCGTCCGCGGAAGCCCACTGCGACGTTGTCATAGCGGCACTCGGCCATCAAGGCGAGGTCCGCATGGATCACGTTCTCTCGCACGAGCTCGTAGGTGCCCTGCGAGAGCCCCTCCTCATCGGAGACGAAGCAGGCCATGATCTTCCCTGCGAACTCGCTGCGGTGGGCGCTGAAGTAGCCGATGGTTGAGAGGATGGCGGCGTCTCCTCCCTTCATGTCCATGGCTCCGCGGCCGTAGACCTTCCCGTCGATCAGCGTAGGCTTGAAGGGATCGGTCACCCAGGCCTCGCGGTTCACGTCCACCGTATCGATGTGGCCGATGAAAAGCAGCGTCGGGCCGGGCCTTCCGCTGTCGAGAACCGTCCAGACCGAGGGGCGCTCGTTCTTCTCGTCTTCCGGGAAATAGCTCATATGCACGATGAGCCCGAAGGACTCGAGCGTTTTCTTCACATACTCCGCGGCCTTAGCCTCGTGGCCCATGACGGAGTCGATGCTGATCAGGTCGTACCAGCGCTGAAGAACTTCTTCCATGATTTTCTCCCCTTTGAGTCAGTTCGCCTCGGAAGCGGCCCCGGCCTGCGAATTCCCGCTACGGCGGGGCAGCTTTGCCGAGCCGATGCCCGTGAGTGCGATGAAAGCCGAAAAGACAATGGACAGCCAGAGCATCGGCGCATAGGGCAGGAACGCGAGGTTCGCGACGCCCAGCGTCGCCGCCGTGTAGGAGCCGGTCGTCGACCAAGGCACGAGCGGAGCAAGCCCCGTGCCGGTGTCGAGCATCATGCGCATCAGGTTCTTGCGGTCGAGCCCGTACTCCGAGAACATATCCTTCGTCATCGCGCCGATCACCGGATAGCTCACGTAGTAGGCGCCCGTGATGAGGAAAAAGAGCGCGTGCAGGCACATGATCGAAAAGCTCATCACGCGGGGGCTCGTAGCAAGGCGCTTCACGAAGTCGAGCAGCACGTCGGCCACGCCCGCGGTGCGCAACGGCGCGCCGAAGATGCCCGCCGCCATCAGCAGCCCGATCGTGCTCAGCATGCTGGTGAAGCCGCCGCGGTTGAGCATTTTGTCAACGAAGGCCGACCCGGAATGCCCGGAGTAGCCGCTGTAGAGGCTGGTGAGGACGGTCTTCAAGTCCATGCCCTGAAGAATCATGGCGAGGACCGCGGCCACCGCAATGCCGGCCACGAACGTGGGCAGCGTGGGCTTCTTCCAGACGATGAGCCCCACCACGACCACGAGCGGAAGCAGCGTGATCACCGACAGGTTGAAGGTGTGTGCGAGAGTCGTGAGGATCTCGTCGTAGACTGCGCTTTCAGCCACGCCGCTCTGGAAGGAGCTGCCGTATATGAAGAAGAAGACGAGGCTGATCAGGTAGGCCGGCCCCGTGGTGAGAAGCGCGTGCCAGATCCCGGACATGAGCGGGGTGTCCGTAACGGTGGCCGTGATCACGGTCGAGTCGCTCAGGGGCGAGATCTTGTCGCCGAAGAACGCCCCCACGCAGACCGCGCCGGCGGCGGCCTCCATCGGGACGCCCAGGCCGGAGGCGACGCCCATGCAGGCGACGCCCACGGTGGCGAGCGTTCCCCAAGAGGTGCCCGCGAAGGTGCTCATCAGCGTGCACAGAATGCAGGCGACCGGCAGGAAGAGCGCCGGAGTGATCACCTGCATGCCGTAGTAGACCATGACGGGGATGGTGCCCGCGGCCATCCAGCTTCCGATCAGGACGCCCACGGCGAGCAGAATGAGCATTGCGATCAGCATCGAGGCGATGATGTCCTTGATGCCCGTCTGCAACTTCGAGTACGGGACGCCGAAAAGCACCGCCATAAGGCACATGACGACGCCGTCCACAGCAAGCACGATGCGGACGTTCACGGAGAGACCCATGAGGCCGTAGACAATGATGAGGACGCCCACGACAAGCATTGAAAGGGCCTGCCAGGGCTTCACGATGGTATGTTCTGATTTCACTTCATTCTTTCCGTTTAAGAAAACCCACCCGCCTCCGGTGCTGCTTGAAAAAAGGAGGAAGGAGACGAAAAGGCCAGAACCCAACCGGGAACTCAGCCTTTTTCCCCTTCGGGGCGAACGAAAAGAATGTTCTTCGAAAAAAGAAAAAGCGCGAGAGTAACCGGCAGCGCTCCGCCCGCGCGAACGACCGTCCCGCGGGCGACAGTCCGCAGGATCTTCTCCTGCGGCCCAGATCCGAAAAACTCTGAAGCAGCTTCTTCGGTCTTCGGCGGTTCCCCCTTTGGCAGCTTCCGGCTCTTCAGCCCTTTGTGTGGAAGCCGCGACTCATGAGTCCCGCGCCTCTGCCTTGTAACGAAATATTTTAGAAACTAATGCTTCCCGCGGCAATGAGGACTGTGCCTTAGTCTTTTAGGCCGCCGGGGCGGCCCCTTCACCCGCCGAAGTCTTAACTCCCTCTGGGTAACGGGGCCTTCAAGACCGGAGCCCGGGGCCTGGGGGGGGGTCAGCGCTGCTTTTCGATGAGGGCGTAGAAAGCCTCGCCCGCGCTCACCGACTCGACCACGGTGCCGCCCGGGCATTCGCCCCCGGCGCCCGGCAGCGGCTCATGCGAGCAGAGGATTTCAGGCTGACGCTTCAGGCGCTCGGGATGGTTCTGCAGCCGCGCGATCACCTCCTGGCCCGGGTAGCAGCCCTTGTTGAAGGAGACCCCGCCCAGTTTCTCAAGCCCCACCGCCTGGGGGAGAAAGCGGCCCGAGGTAACCGCAAAGACCATGGGCAGGCCGCAGGAGATGTCGGCGAGCCACCACAGCCCCTCGGGGGCCTTCGGGGCGTCAAGACGCGAAAGCGCCCCAGGCTCCCCGAGGACGATCACTCGCGGGAACGCGGCCTCAAACGCCGGCACCCGCCCGGGATCCGCGTCTGACACCCGCACCGCGGTGAGCCCCTCGGAGCGCGAGGCCTCCCAGGGCTTTTCAGGCACCGAGAGCCCCGCCGCCTCGAGCACCCGCGCGGCCCCGCCCCCGGCAAGGCCGGAAACGCAGAGGCTTTCGGTGACATCCTCGAACTTCACCTTCGAACGGAAGACATAGAGACGTATTTTTTTCAGGAATGCCGGGGCGAGGCCGCGCGGAATGAGAAGAAGAAAGCTCTCGGTAGCCTCGCGCACGATCCGCGGGGCGGCGATCAGCCGCCCCTGGGCGTCAGCCCAGCCGGTGAGCTTCGCCCCCTCGCCAATGTCAGAGATGCGGCTGCAGAAGAGCCGGTCGAAAAATCCAAGCGCATCCGCGCCTGAGGCGCGGATTACCGAAAGCGACTCAAGCGGCGAGAGCGCCGCCCCCTGCCCGAGCCCGCGGCAGTCCTGCGGGCTTACCGCCCAGCTTCCTTCCTGCATCATGGCCTGATGGCTCCTTTTCATCCTGGCTGCAGGCGCTTTTCGCGCGCCTGTGCTCCACAATGCAGGAAAGGATACCCGAGTTGGAGAAAAACTGCGTTCCCTGGGGAGCCCGCTTGACCGTGTTCCCCCTGAGCACGCCAAAATTGTCGAGCCTTCCCGGATCAGCAGATCAATCTCCCGCTTTACCGTATCTCGGTAAAAGTAAAAGAGCGTCTTCTTCCCGTTGCGACGCCAGCTCTTCAAGATTTCCATGACGACGAAATTTTCGAAGAACACACCTGCGTTGTATGCCTGCCTCAGCGCTGAGAGCCAGGCGGCTGGCGCAGCCACGCGGCAAATTCTGTGTCCGTGAAGTAGAGCCGGGACTTTTTGATGAGTGTTTGCCCAATATTCTCGCAAAAGGGCGAAAGCAGATAGACGCCCCCCGCCGCCACGACCCCATTGAGCCATCCCCAGGCCGTTTCTGCCGCGACGCCGGCTTCCTTTTGAAGCGGGCCGAGAGCGAATTCCTGTCCATTGCGGGCGTCCAGAACTGCGACGAACTTCTCAAAGACCGGGATGTGCCGAACCCCGGCTGCCGGGATGCCCTTTTCAACGAACGCTCCGGGCAGATTCTCAAAAAACGGCCCTTCTGATCCGGATCATTCTGCGCCGCCGCGGGCCAGGAACCCTGCCCGATGATCTGCCGGATCTCTTCCTGTGTCAGGGAATCGAGGCTGTCCGGAGAAAGATCTCCGGCCGACAGAAAAAGTCTCTGCCGCAGTCCTTCCCCCTGGCGTTCATAAAGATTCAGGGGAAAAAGCTCAGAGGAGACCGCTCGTCTGGGCGAAGCCCTGGTGATCACGACCTCCCGCATCCGGGGAAGACAACCGGAGTTCAAAGGTTTCAGACCGCCTATGGGAGCACCTCATCTGAATGGCTGAAGAAAAACAGAGCTCTTGTGCATTCAGGCTGCCCCCGCAGGCACCCGGGGCAAAAAATCACTGCTGCACAAAGGGCTTTGCCTTTATTGAGCCAGAGCTCAATGAAATAAAGACAACAGTCTCTGCTTCCTGCGCCTTCCTGACTGCCCGGGGCTGCTCTCCAGCCTGCTGCCCAGTCAAACGCCCCGGAAAGCGAAGCCTTCCGGGGCGTTGCTGTTCTTCTTAAGAAGCTGTTTTTCCGGGCTCAGCGGCGGATCACGACGCCAGCCTCGGGAGTGAAGGCCGCCTCGATGATCGTGCCCTGCTCCACGAGCTTCGTGCCGGGCAGGAACGGCACCGACATCGAGAAGGGCTTTTTCTGCCCGGAGCCGGGCAGCACCACTTCGTAGTCGACCCGGTCGCCCTCGAAGTAGCGGTTTACGATCTCAAGCGGGAAGCCCGATTCGCCGGGCTGCGCAATCCGAAGATTTTCGGGACGCACGACAAGCAGCGCCTCTTCGGCTTTCTTCGGGGGATTCTGCCGGCCCATGCGGGCGCGCAGCTTCCGGCCGCCCACCTCGAAGAGCGCGTAGCCGTTCTCGTCGGAATCGAGCCGCCCCTCGATCAGGTTCGCCTGTCCGATGAAGTCCGCGACAAAGGCCGTGGCCGGGTCCTCGTAAAGCTCCATCGGAGTGCCGAGCTGCTCGATGTGGCCGTGGTTCATCACCATGATGCGGTCCGACATCGTGAGCGCCTCCTTCTGGTCGTGCGTGACGTAGAGGCAGGTGACGCCGAGTTCCTGCTGGATGCGGCGGATTTCGGAGCGCATGTGCAGCCTCAGCTTCGCATCGAGGTTCGAAAGCGGCTCGTCCATGAGCAGCAGCTGTGGACGCAGCACGAGTACGCGGGCAAGCGCAACGCGCTGCTGCTCGCCGCCCGAGAGCTGGTTGGGATAGCGGTGCTCGGCCTTTTCGAGGCCCACCATCGCGAGCCCCTCGCGCACTTTCTTCGCGATTTCAGAGGAGGACTCGCCCCTCACTTTCAGGCCGTAGGCGACGTTGTCGAAAATCCTCATGTGAGGAAAGAGCGCGTAGTTCTGGAAGACGAAACCCATATTGCGCTCGTTCGCGGGGAGGCTCGTGACGTCGCGGCCGTCGAGCAGGATGCTGCCGTCGGTGGGCGAGGCAAAGCCCGCGACCATGCGCAGCGTCGTGGTCTTCCCGCAGCCCGAGGGTCCGAGGAAGGTGAGGAACTCGCCCGGGGTCACCTCGAGGTTCACATGGTCGACCGCCCAGAACTTTTCATTGTCCTTCACATAGCTGCGGCAGAGATTTTTAAGGGTAAGAGCAACCGACATTTCAGTGAACTCCGATAGCGTCGCCGCTGCGGCAGAACAGGCGCGCGAGAAGCGCCATCACGCCCGAGGCGATGAAAATGAGGATGATGAGGACGATGGAGAAGGCGCAGGCCTGGGCGAACTGCAGCTCGGTCATGCACTCGAGAATCCGGGTCGTGATGAGCGACCACTGCACCGACACGAGGAAGATCGTCGCGCTGATGGCGGTCATCGAGTGGATGAAGAGGTAGCGCATGCCGGCGAGCACCGCGGGCAGCACCATCGGGACCGTGATCGAGAAGAAAGTACGCACCGAGGAGGCTCCGAGGCTGCGGCTCGCCTCCTCGATCGAGGGGTCAATCTGGGTGAGCGTGGCGATCACGTTCCGGATGCCGGCCGAGGAGTAGCGGAACACATAGGCCGCGATCAGGATGTAGATGGTGCCGGTGAGCACGATCGGCTCGCTGTTGAAGGCGAGCACGTAGGCGATGCCCACCACGGTGCCGGGCAGCGTGTAGTTAAGGAGCGAGACGGTCTCGAGCAGCTTGCTGCCGCGCACCCGCAGCCTCGTGGTGACATAGCCCACGACCACGGCGAGCAGCCCGCCCAGGGGCGTGCCGATCACGGCGATGAGCAGCGTGTCCTTGATCGCCTTCATGCCGAAGGTGAAGACGTACTCGTAGTTCTCGAGAGTGAACTCGTTGTTCACGCCCCAGACCTTCACGACTGAACCAAGCAGGATGATGGCGTAGATGTAGAGGATGAAGGCCGAGAGCAGCGCCACCACGCCGACGATGAGCGAGGAGAGCAGCAGCCCCGGACCCTTCACGCTGCTTCTGCCGCCCGCCTTGCCGGTCACCGTGACGTAGCTCTTCCTGCCCACCCAGTAGTTCTGCAGAAAGTAGACGACTAGGGCGGGGATGAGGAGCATGAACGACAGGGCTGAACCGCCCTTGAAGTCATACATGCCGGTGATCTGCAGGTAAGCCTGCGTCGGCAGCACCGGGAAGGAGTGGCCGCCCAGGACCTGCGGCGTCGCGAAGTCGGCGAGCGAGCAGGAGAAAACGAGCAGAAAGGCGTTGGCGATGCCCGGGGCCGCAAGCGGCAGCGTCACCGTGCGGAACACCCTCAGGCTCGAGGCGCCGAGCGAATAGGCTGCGTCTTCGAGGTTGGGGTCGATGCGCGAGAGAATCGTCGAGAGCGTCATGAAGGCGACCGGGAAGTACGTGAGCGACTCGGAAATGTAGGTGCCCCAGAAGCCGTAGAAATTGAAGTCGTCGATGCCGAGGAAATCGAGCAGAATGCCGTTCGGACCGAGCGAGAGGGTGAGCGCGATGCTGCTCGTGAAAGGCGGGGAGATGAGCGGCAGCAGCGTGACCGCGCTCACCGCGAGCTTGAGCCAGGTAGGCAGCCCGAGGCGGGTCACCGCGTAGGCGAAGATGAAGCCGAGGATCGTGCCGGTGAGCCCCACCGAGCAGCCGAGCAGGATGCTGTTCACCGCGGCGCGCTGATCGTACCAGCTGCCGAGGAAGGGCTTCAGGTTGTCGAGCGTGAAGCTGCCGTCCACGAAGAAGGCAACGCCCAGAAGCCGCAGGAAAGGATAGATGACGAAAACGCCCAGCAGCAGCCAGAGCATGAGAACCGTCAGTTTCGTGCTCAGGTCGCGCTGCGTCGTTGCTGCGCTGTAAGCCATGATGAGATAGGTCTAAAAGGCTGTGCGGAAAAGCGCGGGCGGCTGCGGGAAAAAGCGGCCCCGGGTAAGAAAAGCGGGCCGCGGCAGCGGCCGCCGCGCGCGAAAGCGGTCCCTTTTCGGAAGCTTCCGGAAGGGACTTCGCGCCTGCGGGGAAAAGGCAGGCGCGGTCGCGTTTCTTACTTGATCACTTCGTTGATCCAGCGCTCGGTGTAGGCCTTGCGGTGCGCGCCCTTCCAGGCGACGTCCACCGACACGGTCTTGATCTTCGAGAGATCAAGCAGCGGGTTCGTCGTCTTCACGTCGCGGCGGGTCGGGACGTAGTTGATCTTGTTCTTCACGATGAACTCGGCGAATTTCTTGGAGGCCGCCCAGTCAACGAACTTCTTCGCCTCGGCCGAGTGCTTCGCGCCCTTCACCACGCCGGTCGCCTCGATTCCGAAGCTCACGCCGTCGGACGGATAGGTGATCACGACCGGGTAGCCCTGCTGCTGGATGTCCAGGGCGTCGACGATGTAGAAGATGCCCGAGGCGCACTGGCCGGTCGCGATCGGCATCGCGCCGCCCGCGCCGCTCTTCGTGTACATCTGCACGTTGGCGTTGAGCTTCTTCTGGAACTTGAAGGCTTCTTTCTCGCCCTTCACCTTGACCAGGGAGTAGATGCGCTCGGTGGCGGTGCCGGAGGTGCGGGCGTCGGCCATCTGAAGGTTGTTCTTGTAGCGGGGGTCAAGCAGGTCGTCCCACTTGGTCGGGGGATTCATGTGATTCTTCTTCAGGAACTTGGTGTTCGTGAGGAAGCAAAGCGGGATAATGCCGATGCCGGTCCAGTGATTCTTGGGATCGCGGAACTGAGCCGGAATCGCGTCGGAATCCTTCGGGCGGTAGGACTCGAACACGCCCTCGCGGACGCCCGCGGCGTAGGTGTCGGCCGGGCCTCCGAGCATCACGTCAACCTGGGGATTCTTCTTTTCCGCGGTGAGCCTCGCCAGCGCCTCTCCCGAGGAGAAACGCAGGAAGTTCACCTTGATGCCGGTATCCTTCGTGAACTGCGCGAAAACCTTGGAGGCGTACTTTTCGGGCATGATCGAATACGCATTCAGTTCTGCCGCGGACACCGAGCCCGCCAGCACACAAAGCCCCATGAAGAGGGCCGAGAGCCTGAGTTTCATAAATTTATCCTTTTGGTATGGTCCGTGCGCCCTCCGTAAGCCGCTTGCACAGGGCGACATGGCGCCGTCCGGGCCGAGCCGGTGGGAGGCTCTTTCGGAAGCGCGCTTTTTTATACCTAAAAAGTCATGACAAGGCAAGTGCTTATAACCCCTTTTACCATCCGCTCCGTTGCCTTCAGCTTTCCAGGGGAAGGACCTTCGGTTTGATCCATGTCAATCTGCACCGTTCTTTTATTGCTAATGATTCTTATTTCCAATATGATTCTCGCATCAGGTCCACGGGGTCGGACCTGGTGAAAGCAGACAAGACCGCGGAGCGTCTCCTCTTCGCCGTCTTTGGGTAACTTTAGGGTGTGGCGCACTCGCTGCCACACCCCTTTTTTCCCTGCGCTCTTTTATACTGTGATTTTCAACGGCTTAATTTTCAGGGCTGCATTTTCAGGGCTGCAAATGAGACAGTGCATGGATGCGCCCAATCTGCATCGCCGGCTGAGAAAATCATCGGCCAGGTCCAGGCTATCGACCGCATGGTCGACGAGGACATCCCCTGCGAGGACGTGCTCTCGCAGATCAACGCGGCCAAGACCGCCCTGCACCGCTGCGGGCAGATCGCGCTCGAAGACCACATCAGGCACTGCGTCCGCGACGGCATCGAGCACGGAGACGCCGAAAAGACGATCGAGAGCTTCACGAAGGCGGTCGAGCGCTTCTCCAACATGGGCCGGTGAGGGCGCGACGGCCGGATGGCTTGACAGGGAGCGGGGGCGCATTATACCGATACCCCTATGTGTGTAAGGAACAGCCATGTCCTTCTCCCTCGGGCTCGAGCGCCGGGAAGGCCTCAGCCGCAGCATACCCGTGCTTCTTCTTGCCGTCGCGACCCTGGCGGCGAGCCTGTTTTTCCCGGGCCGCTTCATGCTTTGACATCCGCGCCGACGTCCTCGTCACGATCGCCCTTGCCGCCTCAATCGCCCCGGACGAGGTTTTCGCCGCAGGCGAGGTCGCGCTTATCATGCAGCTGGGCTCCCTGCTCGAGGATAAAACGGCCGCGCGGGTATCGAGCGGCTCGTGAGGATCACGCTGAAGACGGCCCGCGTCCTCTCGGGCGGAGCCGAAAAAGTGATCCCCGCCTCTGAAGTGCGCCTAGGCGACCGGCTCCGGGGCCTGCCCGGCGAAACCGTTCCGGTCGACGGCGCCATCGTTTCGAGCTCAGCCTCGGTTGACGAGTCGGTCATAACCGGGGAACCGATTCCCGTGGGCAAAACCGCGGGCAGCGAGGTCACCGGCGGCACCACGAACCAGTTCGGGGCCTTCGTGATGAGGAGGGCCTGCCGCACCTGCGGGACCTCTCGAGGCGGATGATGACGACGATCAGGCTGAACTTCGCCTTCGCGATGTCGCTCAACCTTGTCGCGGTCGCCCTCGCTGCGGCGGGAATTCTCAACCCTGTCACCGGCGCCCTGGTCCACAACGCGGGCTCGGTCTTCGTGATCGTCTGCTCGGCGCTGCTGCTCAACTGGGAGAAAGGAGGCGGCTCCGGGCGCGCGGCGCTTGAAACCTGAAGGCCCTGCCGCAGGCTTCGGGGTTCTTCCGGCCCCTAGCCGGGGCCGCCCGAAGCCTGCAGGGCGCCCATCGCCCCGGCCTGCGCCTGCTCGAGGGTCTCGCGACGGTAACCCCAGCCCGCGAGGCACCCCTCCCCGGGGGTCTGATTGAGGAGATGAAAACGGACCCCGCGCCGCACGAAACTGCCCGCGCAGTGCCAGTGCCCAAAATACCAGTCCCTCACCCGCGGCAGCCTCTGAAAGATGCGCTCGAGCGCGTCCTCCGTCGCGCGCCCGGAGATCCACTCGGGCTTCAGGCCGCAGATCCCGCACACCTTGTCAAGGCAGCCCGCGGGGCAGGTGTGGGAGACCACGGCATCGACCGAATCGAGGTCGCTGCGCTTGAGAATCCGCTCGAGCTCCTCCTGTCCCATCTCCTCTTCGGCAAACCAGGTCCTGCCCTCCTCGCGGTACGCGCGGTCGATGGAGAAGGCCCCGCCCGCGAAAAGCACGCGCCGGCCCCGGATCACCGCGGTGCTGCCGCGCGGCGCGTAGAAGAGACCGGGCGCGACGTGGATCGGCTTTTCCCAGCCGCGGGTTTCCACGAGGCGACGCAGCAACGCGTGGTTTTCATGGTTGCCGTCGCAGAAGAAAATCCGGGTGCCGGGATGCCGCAGCCCCTCGTGGAAAAAGCCCTCCCCGGCGCCTTCCTCGAAGTCGCTCCGGCGCCAGTAGCCGAAGTCTCCCGCCACGATGCAGACCGAGGGCCGGAGGATCCCGAGCGCCCCCTGCAGGAAGGAAAAGTCGGCGTGCGTGTCGCCGCAGAAAAGCACCTTGTCGAGGCCGTGCATGCGAGCAGTCTCCAAAGAAAGAAGGCGGGAAAAGCCCCGGAGCGGCAGGCGCCGCCCGGACCGGACTCATTTTATTATGGTGGAGGGCGCGGCACGCCGCCCCCGGCTTAGAGCAGGGGAAGGACGCATTTTCGCGCGCACCGCTGAAAAAAGGAGGGCGGGCAATGGAAGGAAAGAAAAAGGCAGGGGCCGGCAGCCACCCCGCGGGCTGGACCGAAGGCGCGGAAGAGCTCCGCATCAAAGTCCGCGGGCCCATGATCCGGGTCATTTCCGAAGCGGTCTATTCGCAGGCGATCGGATCCCGGCAGGCCACGCAGCTGCGGATGACGCTTTTCGTGCCGAACTCGCCCGGAGCGCACCCCGCGGTGCTCTTTTTCCCGGGCGGCGGGTGGCTGCAGGCCGCAAAGGATCGCTTCATCGAGTGCCGCCTCGCCCTCGCCCGGGCGGGCTTCGTGGCGGCAAGCGCCGAGTACCGGACCCTCCCGCAGGCCTTTCCCGCCCAAGTGCAGGACGGCCGTGCGGCCGTGCGGTTCCTGAGGGCGCACGCCTCCGATTTTTCGGTCGATCCGACGCGCATCGGCGTCATGGGGAACTCCGCGGGCGGCTGGCTCGCGCTCATGGTGGCTTTCAGCGGCTCCCGCAAAGGCTGGGACTCGGACGAATGGAAGGACTTTTCGTCTGCGGTGCAGGCCTGCTGCGCGCTGCATCCCGTGACGCAGCTCTCAAGCCTCTCCGAAGGACTTTCACCTGAAGGCCGCGCCGCGCACTCGGGACCGGCCTCGGCCGAATCGCTCCTGCTGCACGGCATCTCCTTTTCCGGCGCGGGCCGAGCGCTCGACCCCAAAGAGGAGGCTGCCGCAGGGGCTAGCCCCGAAGCGCTTCTGCGGCGGCGCCGCAGGGGCTGCGCGCTGCCTCCCGTGCTCCTGATGCACGGCACAGCCGACCGGCTGGTCTCGCCGCTGCAAAGCGCCGCACTCTATGAGCGGCTTCGGGCCCTGGGCTCGCCCGCCCGGTACCTGCTGCTCGAAGGCGTCGACCACTCTTCCGATCCCTCCTGGTACCAGGAGGAGGTGGGCCGCGAGATCGTCCGCTTCTTCCGTCAGGCGCTCGGAGCGGTCAGGGAGGCCTAAGGCGCGGGCTTCCGATCCAGCTTTTCAAGCTCTGAGGAGGCCACGGGCTCCATCCATTTGGTCTTCGCACCCTCGCCCGGCACCTCGATCGCGACGTACTGGTCAGCTGCCCCAGGCGGCCCCGTACCGGTACTTTACTCCTGCGGGGATCGAAACCGTGCCGCCCGGCAGAGGCTCGTGCAAGGGTCTGCCCCACTCCTGAAACCAGCCGTGGCCGGAGACCGCGATCAGGATCTGACCGCCGCCGCGGGCAGCCTCGTGTACGTGCCAGTTGTTCACGACGCCCGGGGCGAAGGTGACGTTGTAGACGCCCATCGGGGAACCGGCGAGCTTCGTGACGAAACTGTTGCCGGTGAAGTAGCGGGCATTGGCGGTGTTGGGCTGCCCCACGGGGAAGGCGGAAAGTCCTTCGGGCGCGGCCGCGGTGTGCTTCCCGTCGTCCGCGTACACCTTGCGGATGATCGGAAACGCGCTCCAGGCCTTGGACCAGCCGCAGTAGAAGGTGAGGTGCGTGACCAGCGCCACGGCCTCCTCGCGCTTGCCGCCGTACCTTCGCCCGAGGATCGGGTGCGAGCGCAGCTGCGGATACAACCCAGCCGAAAAGAGCGCCGCGATCGTGATGAGGCTGCGGTCGCGCAGCGACAGCTCCCGCTCCCTCGCCCAGACCTGCCCGAAAAGCACATCGTCGTTCAGATGGGCGAACTGCGGCGCGAGGTCTCCCGGGCGGTCGTGGCCCGCCGTCTGCTTTTCAAGCCCCGCAGCGGGGTGCAATGCGAGGACAATGGCGGCCGCCAGCCCTGCAATGCATTTCTTCATGATGCTTCTCCCCTAAACTCCCGGTTAACTGATCCCTAACGCAGGACTTTAGGCGGGAGGGGCACCGACAGAAGCAGCGAGAGAAAATCCCGCTGCTTCTTCGTTATGGGCCGCGTCACCCAGGCATTGCCGCTGGGGCGTTTGTCCGCCTTGATGCACCTTAGCTTTGCCAGCAGGCAGTCAATCGAGTTGTGCGGGAGAGAGACTCTCGGAGCAGCACAGTCGCGGGCCCGCTTCAGCATCATGAGCCTGATGGCGGCGGCCAGAGTGCAGATGAACAGCTTTCCAATGTACCCGGTCTGCGAGCAGCGCAGACGGTCTCCGTCTACCTGGTTCTTGAACTGGTTGAAGTCGAGTTCGACCCGTCCCCTCAGGCGATAAGCCCAAAGAGCGCGGAAGGGATCCTCTTCCTCATTGGTCCGCAGAACAAACATGCCGGCATAGCGGCAGGCGTCCCGCATTGCGTCATCTTTCCTGACCCATCTCAGCGCTCCGTTCCTGCCAGAGACCTTTTCTACAAAGCGCCCGCAGCTTCTCCACAGGTCATCGGGCCGCCTGCCGCCTTCATTGAGGATGTCCAGCAGATCCTCGATTCTGGCCGCCAGCTGCTTCATCTCAAGCTCATCTCCTCCCGGAAAGCGGTAAAGGTGGACGTAGACCGGTTTTCCAACGGGGCCGAAATCCGTATTCCGGGTCCAGTCTTCCTTGATCGTCCTTGCGTACACCTCGAGCCTGGGGTTGTAGAAGCTCACGTCGCGCAGAGACGCGCTGTAGCGGTCAAGCGCACGCAGGACTGAGTCTTCGGCCCTGCGGACGCCTTGAATGAAGCGCAGCTCGAGATCGAGCATCTTCTGCACGTTATAGAGGCTCCCATAGCCTCGGTCCGTCACAAGAACCGTGTCTTCAAGGTCAAATCCGGCGCTTTTCATCCGGTAAAGAATGTCGCTCAGGGCGGTGACGTCATTGACGGAGCCCGCATAGGCATGCGCATAGGCAATGTCGCCGGTGGCCTGGTCGCAGACAAAGGTGTAGTTGATCTGCCTGAGCTCTGGATCGCGTTTGGCATGCCCGAATTCAGCATCATCGATGGTAGTCGAGTACGTGGAGACGGAAGTGTTGTCCAAGGCGTAAAAAGTCTTCTCCTGCCGGCTTCTCGCCTGCTCGAGAATCCTCTGGTGCCGCAGGGCAAAGTAACTCTCGACATTCTTCTGCTTCACGCTTTCCATCAGTTCGCTGATGCGCTGGGAGCTGAGCCGGCTGCGGGTCTGGAGGTAAACGTTGCGCCGCCAGTCCTCGCAGGCGGCCATTGATCCCCCGTTGTCAAGCTTGTAAATGGCAAGCGCCAGCAGGTCATTGGCATCGTCTCCGAAGACTGCTTTCAAATCGCTGCGCATCCCGGATTGATCGGCAATGGACTCGGCCGCCCAGGTCACGCCGGCGCTGAGCGTCTCATCCAGCTCCGGATCTTCCTCTGGCTTGGGTCCGGGTGCGGCCGGAAAGTCCTGCCGGTAGGTCACTTCATCCACGAGGGTTTTGTCGACTCCGTAAAAGAAGTCACCTTCGGCATAGGCGGGAAAATCAGCCAGGAAGCGCTTCCCAAACGACACTCTGCCATCCTCATGCAGCCGCCCCGCATAGCGTTTCGCGCTGCGGCAGGACTGCTTTTTCACTGGATCCCAGCGTGTCTGATAGGCATAGACGTAAGAAAGTCCTTGGGCGTTTGTTTCAACAGTGAAATGCCATCTGTCAGGGTTGTTTCGACGCATGGGACAGCCTTTATGATCATTATTAATAAAATATGGATCATTTTACATTATAAAAGAAAACTCCACAATTTCTTTTTCAAAGAAATCACGGAGTTATCAACTTTAATAAGAGGTTGTTTGACTTACGTCATCCTTTTTCTTGATCAGTTAAATGGGAGTTTGGGTTCTCCCTGTCTGTCAAAATGTGAGCGGCTCTAAGCGCAGGCCCGCCTGCTCAAGGTCGGCTTCCATCAGGGAGGCGATCTGCGCGTTGTTCTCCTCCTCGAAAAGGAAGTGGCTGTTGCCGCGGATGCCCTTTTCCGGCAGCGACACGACGCGGCACTCGACACCGCGCTCGGAAAGCGCCTTTGCAAAGACCCGCGCGCTCTCAAGCGACTTCTGCCAGAAGGCGGTGGAGTCGATGTCCTTCGGACCGTTTCCGATGTAGTCGCCGTAGTAGAAAATCACGGGAATGCGGGCCCGGGCTGCGGCCTCGAACTCCGGGGAGCCGGGCTGAGGCGCGCGCCCGGGCTCGATCAGCACGAGGGCGGAGGCCTCGCTCAGATCCGTCTGGAAAGCCACCGAGCAACCCTGCGAGTGCGCGATGTAGACCGGCTTCCTGCCGGTCTTCGCGCGGGCGTCCTTCAGCACCTCGGTGAGGGCAGAGCCGGCCACGCGGGCGTCAAAGGAACCGGTGTTGGGCGTCATCTGCCTGAAGAACTGGTTCTGGGCGGCGGCGCCCTGCGGGAACTGCGAGCTCGCGTAGCGCTCCAGGGCCACGCGCCCGATGCGGAAGTGCGTGTACCAGGCCTGATCGCCGGGAAGGTAGTCCTTGCCGCGGCCCTTCTGCGTGGCGTCGAGCGCGTCGCCGGTCAGGGAAACCGCAGCCTCGGCTGGTCGACGAGAAACACCGGGTGTCCCATTTCGAGGAAGAGCTGCGCGAACCCCGGGCGGCCGTCCGGCGTCGTCATCCATCCGGTGCGCGACTGCCCGTAGCCGTGCAGGAACACGACCGGGGCCCTGCCGGCGCGCGCCGGGATCTGGTAGAAGACACTCGCGTGGTCAACGTGCGCCGTGTTGCCGGCGCGGGTAAAGTCAAGCCAGTTGCGCTTTGCGTCGTAGGCACCCGGTAGCGGCCCGGCCACCGTGCCGCCGGAGGAAAACACGCCCTGCTCCGCAATGGCGAGCGGGGCGGCCTGGGCGGCGGTCCCGGAAAGTGCGGCGGCCATAACCAAACGTTTAAGCATATCCACTCGCAGCCCTTTACAAAAACAATCTTTATATATGAATATATTGAAGAAAAATAATAATATACAATGGCAAAAACGCATTGCACAATCATCTTGACTTATAGCAGGATCGTCTACTATGCCCCGCCTTGTTGAAATCGGTCTGCTGCTGCAGCTTGAAGCCTTCTCAAGGCTGGGAACGCTCTCGGCCGCGGCCGAGGAGCTGCACATCACCCAGCCCGCGCTCACCCGCTCCATGAAAAAGCTGGAGGACCGGCTCGGTGTGACGCTCTTCGTAAGGGGCAGGAACCGCCTGGAGCTCAATGACAACGGGCGGCTTGCGGCCCGCCTCGCCGCCCAGGCGGTGGCGGCCGACGAGCAACTCGTACGCGAGGTGCGCGCGGCCGACCTCATGCGCCGCACCATCTCGGTGGGCTGCTGCGCGCCGGTGCCGCTGCAGGAGGTCACGCTCGCCCTTCAGCGCCTTTTCCAAGGCAAGACCGTGGCGGCCTCGATCGTCCCGGACCCGAGGCTGCTGCCCGGGCTGCTCGAGGGGACGCTACAGCTCGCGGTGACGCACGTCCGGCCGCAGGAGCCGGGCCTGTGGTCCGAGCCCTGCGGAGAGGAAACGCTGTTCATCGCGATGCCGCCCGATCATCCGCTCGCGGGGCGCGTGAGCGTGCGCTTCAGCGACCTCGAGGACGTCCCCTTCCTGCAGTTCTCTGAGGTGGGCTTCTGGTCCGAGCTCGTCCGGTCCCGGATCCCGAGGCCGCACCTGCTGCTGCAGCAAAACCGCGAAGACTTCACCGAAATCGCTGCCGCCACGGACCTGCCCACTTTCTTTACCGATTATTTCTTCAGCCGCGGCGACCGGATCACGCGCAACCGCAGGATCATTCCGATCGACGACCCCGAGGCCCGAGCGGTCTACTACCTGGTCTGCCGCGAGACGGACCTGCCGAAATTCAGGCCTCTTTACGCGCGGCTGCCGCTTTTCGGCAGGACGCTGCGCCCCGGCCCGGGCAAAAAGCCGGCGGGCAGCGAGCCCTGAATCCTTAGTCTGCGTCGAAGTTCGGATGCATGTTCGCGTAGCTCGCGAGCACTTCGGGCGTGGCCGTGTAGTAGCGGCGGGTGCCGTCGAGCCTGGCGATCCTCGCCAAGTCCTCTCCGCTCAGGCTGAAGTCGAAGATGTCCGCGTTTTCATCGACGTGGACCGGGCTCTTCGAGCCCGGAATCACGATAAAGCCCATCTGCACGTGCCAGCGCAGGATGACTTGGGCGGGCGTCTTGCCGTAGCGCGCGGCGAGCTCCGCAAAGAGCGGGTGATCGATCAGGCTGCGGTCGCCGTGTCCGAGGGGGTACCAGGACATCAGCCGAATCCCCTCGGGATCGAGCTTCTTCCTCAGCTCGGTCTGAGCGAAAAACGGATGGGCCTCGGTCTGCAGGACCTGGGGCTTCACGCGGGCCCCGGCGAACAACTGCGCGAGCTCCGGCGCCTCGAAGTCCGAGATGCCGATCGCGCGGATCTTGCCCGCCTCGTAGGCTCGCTCGAGCTGCTCATAGCCCGCCTGCCAGTTCCCGGCGGGCTGGTGGATGAACAGCAGGTCGATGTAGTCGGTGCCGAGCCGCCTGAGGGTTTTGTCGACCGCCTGGGGGGCCTCGTAGACGCTCACCCAGAGCTTGGTCGACAGAAAAACGCTGCGGCGGGGCAGCCCCGACTCGCGGATCGCGCGGCCCACGGCGATTTCATTGCAGTAGGCATTGGCCGTGTCGATCAGGCTGTAGCCGTGCGCGAGAGCGTGACGCACCGCTTTCTCCGCGTCCCTCGGGGCGATGAGAAAGGTGCCGAGCCCGAGCGCGGGGATCCGGACTCCGTTGTTCAGTTCAAAGCTGTCCATGATTTTTTCCCTTTTGTCGTCGTTTGCAGAAATTGCAGAAAGTGATCCGGGCCTCAGAAGCCCTGGGAGGCGAGGAAGCGCCACACCTCCGAGTCGGAAGGCACACCCATGAAGCAGACGCCGCGGCGCCATCTGCCGCCGCGGGCGGCCTTCTTCAGGTGCCGACCGCTCAAGCCGTAGGGCGAGCCCTGGGAGGTCGCAAACGGAATCACCGTCCGGTCCCCGAAGTCGACGCGGCGCATGAACTCATCGAACACCCAGGGGGCTTCGCCCCACCAGAGGAGATATAGCCGATGAAGACCGTGCCCACGCCTTCAAGCCTCGGGCAAGAGGGGAGATCAAGCTCGACCCTGCGCCCGGGCGTCCCCATGCTCGCGGTTCACCCGCGAGGCGCGGTCCGTCCAGTCGAGGTCCGCGCTGCTGTAGGGACGCGCGGGCCGGATCTCAAGCGTGCGACCGCCGGCGGCCGAGGCGATTTTTTCGGCCGCACGGCGCGTAGTGCCAGTGACCGAGAAGTAAGTCACCAGGACCGAACCTTTGTTCTGTTCCGTCATTTTTATGATCCTCAGTCATTATCCTTTTCGTGACGGATGGAAATTTAGTCTCTGAAATCCGGCTAGTACAATGCTTTATCAGGCTTCTGCTATAACAATTGATTATATTAGCCGGGCGGCGCCCCTTCGGCTGGGAGCCTGCCGCGGCGCGACCGGCCGTATACTCGAAGCTGAACCGGAAGAGGAAAACTCCCCCCGCTTTACCCCCGAAACCTTCTGCAAACATGGACAGCACCAACTCCAACCTCCGCGCGGGACTCGCGGCCGGGCTGCTCGCCAACGGCATCTGGGGGCTTTTTCCCCTTTACTGGCATCTGCTCGGCGGGGCAGCCTCCACCGAAATCCTCGCCCACCGCATCGTCTGGTGCCTGGTCTCGCTTGCGGCCGCCCTCGCGCTTACGGGACGGCTCGGGGCATGCGCGCGGGCGGTGCGGGCACTCGCCTCCGACCGCAGGCTCGCGCTCACGCTTTTCGCCGCCACGGTCTTCGCGAGCGCGAACTGGCTCATCAACATCGTGGGGGCCAACACGGACCGGGTGGTGGAGCTCGGCATCGGGATGTTCATCACGCCGCTGGCCACCGTGGGCCTCGGCATGGCGTTCTTTCACGAGCAGCTCTCAAGGACGCGCGTCGCCGCAGTGGCGCTCGCCGCGGCCGGGGTCCTCATCATGATCTTCGAGCTCGGGCGCTTTCCCTGGATCGCAATCGGGGTGTCGGCCTCCTGGGCCGTGTACGGGGCGCTCAAGAAAACCGTCCGGATGGACCCCTGGTACAGCATCACCGTGGAGCACGCGATGATGGCTCCGTTTGCGCTGGCCTGGCTCGCATGGCTCGCCGCCTCGGGCGAAGGCGTGTTTCTCGCTCCCGGGCGCGCCGCGCTGTCGCTCGAGCTCATGGGAACCGGCCTTCTCACCCTGATCCCGATGGTCTCCTTTTCCATCGCGGCGCAGAAGCTACCGCTCATCCTCCTGGGCATCATTCAGTATCTGAACCCGGTGATGACGCTGCTGCTCGGGCTCTTCTGGTTCGGCGAGCCGATCAGCCGGGGCGAGGTGATACCGCTCCTTTTCATCTGGTCGGGCATCGCGCTCTACCTTGTGCCTTCGGCCGTTACGGCGCTGCGTGAAAAAGCCCGGGAGTAGACTGCCCCAAAAAGTTAAGACACCCCATATTATTCAAAAGGAGTGCCTACCATGGTCAAACGCCTCACCTTCCAAGAACGCATCAATGTCGTCAAATACGCCGCGAGGCACGGCAACTCAGGCGCCGCCCGCCACTTCGGCATTGCCGCAACGCAGGTGGATTCCTGGGTGGCATTTGAGAAGGCCGGCTGCCGCGAGCTCTACGATCCCGCTTACAAGTCGCCTGAAATCACTGAGGAGCTGCTTCGGAGCATCTTTTCCGACCTGGACAACGGATTATCGCTGTTGCAAGCCTGCATCAAATATGGCTTCAAGAACACAGGCAACCTCAGTGTCGTCTTGAAGAAAGCAAGAAGCGGAAAGCCCCTGCCGGTGCGGCGCGGCCGTCGGCCAAAGAATCCCAGGTCCCGGGCTCCTGACCCGCTTGACGAAAAGCTGCCGGAGATAAAGCCCGGAGCCACCAGGCAGGAGCTCGAGGAACTGTGCAGGAAGCAGGCAGGCCTGCTCAAGGCATTTAAGGAGGAGCGCGAATGCAGGGTTGACCTGTTAAAAAAATTCGAGGCCTTAGTCCACGACTCACTCAAAAGCAGCGGCGGGCGCTGATTGTGAAAGCGATCGATAAACTAAGGCGAAACTATCCGCTGGCCCGGACAAGTACGCCGCCGCCAAACAGGGCATCCTGGAGACCTGGAAGTGCCACAGGAGCTGCTACGGGTATGACCGCCTGCCCCATGTCCTCAAGGCCGGGACTGACCTCTCCCTGGACCGCAAGACCGTGTACAGGCTGATGAAGGAGATGGGCATCGCCGGCAGGACTGCCCGGCGCAAGTACAGCTCCTGCAAGGGCGATGCGCACTGATGCATTCCCAATGAGCTCAAGCGGGATTTCAACCCGCCGGCTCCGTTCAGGAGCTTCGTCACCGACATCTCGATGTTCAGCGTCCATGGCCAGTGGGTGTACCTCTCGCCCATCATGGACTTGTACAGCCGCGAGATTGTCGGGCTTTCCTGCGGCACCAGCCAGGGCCTGTCCCTGATCAAAGCCATGCTCGATGACTTCAAGCGAAACATGGATGCGCGCGGCGTCAGCCTGGCAGGATCGCTGCTGCACAGCGACATGGGATGGCAGTACCAGCACAGCACTTACCGCTGTGCCCTGGCCCGGACGGGGATGCGGCAAAGCATGAGCCGCAAGGGTAACTGCCTTGACAATGCAATCATCGAGATTTTCTTCGGGAGGCTCAAAGTGGAGCTGTCCTACGGGCAGGAGCGGAAATTCAAAACCGCTCAGGAACTGATCGACGCCTTGCCGGACATGATCCGCTGGTACAACCAGGAGCGCATCAGCAAGCGCACAGGCTGGAAAACCCCTGCTGAATACTCTGCAGAATATGAAAGCGCCCGACGGATGGCGGGCGCTTTGGGATAAGATTCAACTCAAAAACAGAGTGTCTAAACTTTAAGGGTTAGTCTACCCTCCACCCCCTTTTTGTCTTCGCGGCCCCCGCCCGGGCTGAAAGCCCGGCGGGAAGTGCCTTCATTTTCCCTTCAGTTAAGCGTGTACATCGCGATCGTCACCACGACCACCGCGATCAGAACCGGCAACGCGGTGCGCTTGACGACCTGCATCGGGTTCGCGCCCGCGATGCCAGCCAGAATGATGACGCCACCGGCCACCGGGGACATCGAGCGGCCAAGGCCTGCCGCGATCTGGGCCACAGCGCCTAGCTGGACCACCGTCATGCCGAAGTCGGCCGCATGGGGCGTGATCGCCTCATTGAAGGCGAGCGCTGCGGCGTTGCCCGAGCCCGAAATAACAGCCATGATGAAGGGGCCGGCCGCAGCCGAGAACATAGCGACCGACTGCGAGCCCTTCATGGCGTTCACGAGCGCGCCCGTAAGCCCGATCGACTTCATGCCGGCCGCAAAAAGAGCGGCTGCAGCGATCAGGATCACCACGTTGTTGAAGCCGTCGCCCGCGCCCTTGCAGAAGCGCTTCGAGCACTCGCCCGCGGGCTGCTTGTGCACGAGCCCCACAATCATGCCGAGCGCCGTGCCGATCAGCATGCACACCGGCACCGAGAAGGTCTTGGTGGGCAACAGCCCCACCTGCTTGGAGGCGATCACGAGCAGGAAGAGCGGGACGATCGGGATGAGCGCCATGATCGGGTTTACCTTGAAGTCCCCGTTCACGCCCGAGACCTTCTCGTCAACGTCCTTCGTACTCCCGACGCCTTCCTTGAGGAAGAAGCAGACCGCGGCGAGCACCACAGCGGCAACAACCACGCCGATCGCCGAGGGCAGCGCCTCCTGCATGATCACCACCATCGCGTCGGCCTCCGGGATCTCGCCCGCCTTATAGGCGATCGTGGCGATCTGAGGATTGAACATGAGCCCCGGGCTGATCACCGAGCCCCAGGTTCCGAGGAAGACGGCCGCGGCGGCCATCACCGGACGGACCCGGAGCGCGATGAGCGCCGGGATGAGCAGCACGCCGACGGCGGCCGCGACGCCCGCGGCCGAGGGCAGCACGATGTTCATGAGCCAGGTGATGATCACCGCGCCCGGCACCACGATCGCCGGCACGTGGGTGAGCGGCCGCACGAGGGCGTTCACCAGGTGATCGGAGCACTTCGTGTAGGTCATGACCGCGCCGAAGCCCATCACCGTGACGATGGTGGGCACGAGGCCGCCGTTGACGAGCTGCTTCACGAAAGCGTTCACCGCAGCCGACACCGTGGTGTCGGAGCCGACGATGAACTGCCCGATCACGGCCATGAGCAGGCCCGAGAGCGCGAGAACGAGCCGCGCCTCATAGTTTTTATAGATGAAGTAGAAGGTGATCAGTACGATCGCAAGGCCAATCCATATCATGCCTTATCTCCTTTAAGTGCCCCGGCGGGCCTTCCTCTGGAGGCAGGGGAAAGGCTTCGCTTCAGCTTGAAAAAATCCGATTCCGCCTTTAAAGCAACGCCTCGAAGGCCGCATCGAGCTTCGCCTTCGCCTCGTCGATCGCCTCGCAGCGCGAGGCGACCCAGCGCTCGTCCTCAGAGAGCCGCCTGCCCGCGGCCTCGAGCCCCGCCTTCGTCGAGGCGGGGGCGGGGGAGCCTGTGCCTACCCTCGTACGGACCACGTAGCCGGGCGAGAGGTACCTGCGGAACTCTTCTTCGGACATCGGCAGCTCCTCCTCCTTGCCGAGCAGTTTTGCCGTCACCTCGCGGAAACACTGCTGCGCCTTCTCGTAGGGGAAGTTCTTCGGGATCCAGCCCTCGCTGCGCGCCACGGTCACCACGGCACTCGCGAAGTTGTGCCCAACCCTGAAGGGCAGGGCGAACTCCATCTGCAGCCCTTCGGCTAGCGCCATCGTGCAGGTCCAGTCGTTTTCCAGCTCCTCTAGCGCCCGGTCCTTGTGCACCCGCAACAGCTCGAAGGTTTTCTTCGCGAGCGCGAGCAGGTGCACCGCCTTCACAAAAACCGCGGTGTTGTCCTCGCTCACCGACTCCTTGTTGTCGTACATACCGAGCGGCAGGTTGTGGGCCCGGATGAAGCACGTGTTCACCGCGCCGATCACGTCTCCCGCCTTCGCGCGGGCCTTATTGATGATGCCCGGGTTCCTCTTCTGTGGCATCGCGGAGCTGCTGTAGGTAGAGTGCTGGTCGAGCAGCAGCCAGGGGCGGGTCTGAGCGTACTGCTGCGCGATATCGGCGAGCAGCGTCGAGATGAGCACCGCCGCGCGGCCAGCCACCCCAGCCTCCTCGAGCGGCACGTCAAAGAGACTCACCTGAGAGCTGTCAAGCGAGTTCGTGATCGGGCCGTCGAAGCCCAGTAGCTCGGCGAGCCTCCCGCGCGACAGCGGTCAGGCGGAGTTCGCGAGGACCGCGGAGCCCAGCGCGCAGCGGTTCACCCGCGTATAGCCCTCGCGCAGCGCATCGAACTCGCGCTCGAAGGCCTCGAGGAACGCCCAGAGGTAGAAGCCCAGCGTCACGGGCATTGCCTGCACGCCGTTCGTGTAGGCGGGGATCAGGGTCTCGACGTGCTGGAGCGCGATCGAAAGCAGTGTGCGCCGGAACTCGTTCATCGACTGCGCTAGATCGAGCACCGAGCGGCGCAACCGCCCCTGGTTGAGGGTGGCGAAGATATCCTGGCGGCTGCGGCCGGTGTGGATGAGCGTCGCCTCCTGGCCGCACTGCTCGATGAGAGCCTTCTCTAGCGGCATTATGTCAGAGAGCGGCGGCTCGCCCGGTCGCGTGAACTTCTCCTCGGCCTTCTTCTGCGCCCGGGCGATCCGGCTCACCGTCTCGGGCGGCAGGATCTTCTGCTCGGCGAGCATGACGAGGGACGCCCGGTTGATAATGAGCTCCCAGAAGCCCCAGTTTTCCGCTTCGGCCCGGGCGCTCGTTGAATGAGGAATGTCCCGCCCTCAAGGGCAGGTGTTGGTGATTTCCATAGGACACCTCTTTTTTTCCAAGCCGGGCGCGGCCCGCGCCCTTGAAGAATCCGGGGACGCTGCAACTCATCCGACCGCAATAGCTAATTGCGCCTAGTTTAAGAAAACAGCCCAAGAAACTCAAGATGCCCGCAAAAGCTCCGTCTTACCTGATCTGCAAAATAATTTTTGCTCGACAGAGGTTGATTTCTAATCCGCAATTGTAATTAACGCTTTGGGCCGATCCCCTCCCCTGCGCGGCCATTCGTTGCAAAATTAAAAATCCAGAGAAAATTCTTTTGGTGCGGAAACGAAGACATGGCAGCCTCAGTTCAGACAACCGCCTCCGGGCAAGGCGGACTTCCGATGGCCGCTGCCGTTTCCGGTTCAATCCGGGAGCGGTCTTTTTTTGTCCCGCAAAAAGCCCGCCCTTCCGGGCCTCGCGCGGGAAGCGCCGCTACCGGATGTCAATCATCTTTTCGGTCTGCAGGCTCAGCCTAAGTTTGCCGCTGCGGCTGATGACGTACTCAAAGCACAGCCGGGTGGCCTCCTTGTCCTGAGACTTCGGCTGAAGGCAGAAAAGCTTGTCCGGGTACGCGACCCGCAGCGGCTTCATCCTTTCGAGGTCCGCCTCGTTCCCGATGACATACTTGATCTCGTCAGCCCGGCGGGCCATACGCGGAACGAGCTCCCCGTTCGGGACGCCGAGCTTGGGGGAAACGACCACGTAGACGTAGTCCGGGAAATCGAAGTCGACGTGCCCGGAGGTTTCAACCGCGATGTCCAGCCCCCGGGCCCTGAGCGACTCGCATAAGGGGCCGATGTCCTGCTCGCAGGGCTCGCCGCCCGTCAGGATGACCAGCGGAATGTTTGGGTACCGGCCGGTGATGTCCCGCACGAGCGCTTCCTTTTCAATGAGCGCGCAGCCGGCTTTCCGGTCCTTTACGAAGATTTCCGATGCAGGCACGAGCGAGGCGCACTTCGCGCCGCCCTTCCACGTGTACTTCGTGTCGCACCATGGACACCTCACGGAGCAGCCTTGAAACCTCACAAACACCGCCGGGCAACCGGTTTTCGCGCCCTCGCCCTGCACGGAGGGGAAAATCTCGTTGATGTAGTAGCTCGTCATCTCAAAGCGAAAAAGCCGCCGAACATTTTCTTGTCTCCTCCACTTCGCACCTGACGAGGGTCACGCCCGTTCCCTCGAGCTGCTTCGGGGCGACGACCCGGACCAGATGCTCGGCGATGTTCTCCGCGGTCGGGTTGAACGGGACGAACACGACCGCCGGGTCGAGCCTTCGCAGATCTTCGGCGATCGGATCCTTCTCCCAGATCAGGAACCGGTGGTCGTAGTTTTCCTCAAGCCACTCGCACAGCCGCGCCTTGATCACGCTGAAGTCGATGACCCTTCCAACGTCGTCGCGGTCCCCCGCGCAGGTGAAGGTGATCCGGTAATTGTGCCCATGAAGATGAGCGCATTTCCCTTCATGGCCGTAAACCCTGTGGCCGCAGGAAATATCATGATATCTGGTGCAGGTGATCATTTCGCTGGATCCATAAACTCCTTCGTGAATCGGATTATCTCAGAAGATGCCGCGCGCGGCCGAATCGAACGGCAGTGCTGGCGAGGCCCGCAAAAGGCCCGCCGGCATTTCCGAAACCTCTTTTCGGAAATGCCGGCGGGCCGTCGGAAAGCCGCTGCGCTGCGACTCAGCGCAGCGGTCTTCCCTCAAAAAAAGCGGGCGGGGAAATATTAAAGCGATTTCACCGCTTCGCTCAGGCGCTTCATGGCTTCGACCAGATAGGAGCGCGGGCTGGCCACGTTCATGCGAACAAAACGCTCGCCCTCGACGCCGAAGGTATTGCCGGGGTTCAAACCGAGCTTCGCCTTCTCGACCATGAACTTGTCGAGCTCGGCCTGGGTCTTGAAGGGCAGTCCGCGGCAGTCGAGCCACAGCAGGAACGTGGCGTCAGGCATATAGGCCTTGATCTGCGGAATGTTCTTCGTGATGTAGTCGACCACGTAGCGGTGGTTCGCCTCGACGTAGTCACGGATCTGGTCGGCGTAGTAGTCGCACTCCGTGAAGGCCTTCACGTAGCCGGCGATGCCAAAGCACTCGCGGCCGAGCTTGCAGGAGGCGAGGGCCGCCTGGTACTGCTTCTGCACTTCGGGGTTCGGGGTGACGACCGAGGAGGTGCGCAGGCCCGCAATGTTGAAGGTCTTAGCCGGGTTCACGGCGACCACGCACATGTTCTTCGCCTTCTCAGAGAGCTTCGCGAAGACCTGGTGCTTATGGGGCGCGAACACAAAGTCGGAGTGCACCTCGTCGGCGAAGATCGTCACACTGTTGGCCGCGCAAATGTCGGCCATGCGGTTGAGCTCCTCGGCGGTGAAGCAGCGGCCGGTCGGGTTGTGCGGATTGCACAGCATGAAAAGCTTGCACTTCGGATCCTTCGCGCGGGCCTCGAAATCCTCCCAGTCGATTTCCCAGCGCCCGTTCACGAACTTGAGCGGGTTGTTGGAGGCGTAGCAGCGGTTTTTCACCGTCACGGCCGTGAAGGGGGGATAGATCGGGGTTTGCATCAGCACCTTGTCGCCCGGCTCGCAGAACGCCTTCACGGCCACGGCGAGCGCCGTGCCGGTGGAGGGGACGAAGTCGACCATGCTCTCGGTGATGTCCCAGTCGTAGCGAACCTTGCACCAGCGCACCGTCGCCTTTTCAAAGGAGCCTTCCTGCACGTAGGGATAGCCGTAGATGCCGTGCTGGGCGATTTTGATCATCTCGTCAATCACAGGCTGCGGGCATTTGAAGTCGGTGTCTGCGATCCATAGCGGCAACACTCCCTTCGGATACTTGAGCCACTTGGAGCTGTTGGTATGGGTGCGGTCAACCACTTCGTCAAAATTGTGCTTCAGGGTCATTTTCTACTCCAAAAAAGATTGCGGTTTGATTCAAGGGCGGCTCCCGCTGCGCGGGAGCCTGCCGACTGAACCTAGTACCAGAACATGAAGTAAGCCACGAGGGTCACGATCGTAGCCACAAACATCGGGATGCAGGTGCGCTTGGCGACCTGGAAGGAGGAAACGCCGGCGATGCCCGAAATGGCGATCAGGGCTGCCGTGATCGGCGAAGAGACGCGGCCGAAGGAGACGAGCACCTGAAGCGGGAAGATGAGGGAAACGATCGGGGCGCCGACGGCATGAGCGATCGGCGGGACGAGCGGGGCGAACGAGAAGAAGGCCGCGTTGCCCGAGCCCATGATGAAGGCCATGATCCACAGCAGCAGGCCGCCGATCACCACCATGGCGGCAAGCCCGAAGCCCGCGTCATTGGCCGCGGAGATCAGGGTGCCCATCGCACCGGACTTGATCAGCCCCTGGGCGAAGTACTCGCCGCAGATGATCAGGGAGACGACGCCGACGAGGATCTTGCCCATGCCTTCAAAGAAGAGCTTGAAGGTGCCGAGGATCTTGCGCAGGTCGCGCCAGCGGATCAGCTCGAAGATGATCGCGATGATCGTGGAGATCACCATGGCGGTCACCACGTCCATGCGGATCGTGGAGCCGGCCACCTTCGAGAAGAAGATGATCAGGAACAGCGGGATGATCGGCAGGATGGCGTAGATGCGGGGCGCATCGACAGGCTCCTTCACCGACTTCTCGCCCGCGAAGGTCTTCACGTGCTCAGGATCGAAGTGCCAGCCCTCGCGCTTGTCCCACCAGGCCTGGACGAACATCTGCACGAAGGTGAGGATGACGACAAGGCCGATGAAGAGCGGCAGCTGGTAGTACACGAAGTACTCGGAGACGTCCATCTGAGCCACCTGCGCGGCCATGTTGGCGTTGCCCGAGCCCGGGCCCACGTCCATGAACTGGCAGCAGCCGATCACGCCCAGGGCGGAAAGCGGGCTCACGCCGGAGCGGACGAGAATCGGGTAGAGCGTGCACATGAGCAACAGCCCGAGACCCGCATGGGACGGCACGAAGATCACCATGATTTGCTCGACCAGGAACGCAGCGCCCAGCAGCAGGTACGGGTTCTTGATCTTCTTGAGCGGCTTTTCAAAAACCTTGAAGAGCGCGCTCGAGGCGCCGACGTACTCCATGTAGCGTGAGAAGCCGCCGATCGCCATCAGCATGAGGCCCAGGCCGCCGATGCGGGTGGCAAAGCGCGTGCTGAAGACCTTGAAAATGTCGAACCCGCCGAAGTGGGTGGTCTGCTTGGCCGGCAGCAGGTCCCCGAGGCCGAAGATCCACGTGCAGGTGAGCAGAATCAGGCCGCCGATGAACAGTGCGGCCTGCGGGTAGTAGCCCTTCACGAGCAGGTAGACCACGATCACGAGGGTTATGCCGGCAATGACGAGGCTTAGCATAAGAGTCCCCTTTGGATGTTTTTTAAGTGTGTTTTAAACGACAGCTGCCGCCGGTTTCTCAGCGCACGGCGATCGCTTCGACTTCGAGCTTCGCGCCCTTCGGGATAGCACCCACCTGGAAGCAGGAGCGGGCAGGAGCATCCTTCGGGAAATACTCCGCGTAGACCTTGTTGAAGACGGCGAAGTCAGCGATGTCGGCAAGGAAGCAGGTGGTCTTCACGACTTTGCAACAGCAGGACCCGGCCTGCTCGAGAATGGCCTTCACGTTTTCAAGCGACTGGCGGGCCTGGGCCTCAATCCCCTCGGGGATCTCGCCGGTGGCGGGGTTCACGGGAAGCTGCCCGGAAACGAAAATGAGGCCGCCGGACGCGATGCCCTGAGAATAAGGTCCAATCGCCGCAGGGGCCTTGGGAGTTGCAATAACTTCCTTTTCCATTCGAAAACTCCTTTGAAATTGAAAACTGCAGACCGTAGTTCAGACTCCGCCTGAGCCGGCCTCCCAGATCTTGCCGCTGTCCTTACCGGAATCAGCAGACCTCCATCAGAAGGAAAGCCCTCAGCCCTCAGAGGTAGTACATCAAGTCTAAATACCGGTATACCAACGAACGATATTGTGAACCCGGAACGGTTATGTTCTGAATTATTACTTACCCCCGGACATAAGCGGAAATCGAAACCCGATTTATTGAAAATTGAAACGGTAGATTACCGCCCTGTTTTCATGGACTTAGGAAGCATCTTGGACGGCCTGCGGCCGGGGGTTTTTAAAGGTATGGAGAACAACCTTAAGATAAAATACCTAGTCCGGTTCGGCTAGGAGCCCGGGCGCGGGGGGCAGGCGGGCCGCGGCCCCCGGCCAAAACGGGGCTGCGGCTTTGGTGGAAAGAGAATCAGAGGCCGGACGCCACCGCGATGTCTCCGGTGCTCATGCCGGCTGTGAGCGCGCGGTACTCCCCGGACCGGGTCTTCACGACCCCCAGAGGCAGGCCCCGCGTCCCGTTCCAGCGCGCGAGCTTGGAATTCGCCCAGACCTTCATGCGGACTTCCTGCGGCAGCTTCCAGACCTCCTTCTGATCCACGGGGAGCCCCCGAAAGGCTTCGTCCCCGAAATGATCCACGTGCTCGTTCAGCTTTTTCCAGGGATCCTCGCTCATCAGGATCATCGTCGACTGCGGGTCGGAGTTGAAGTTGACGGCCGCGATCAGCAGCCACCGCACGCAGAGCCTGTCGGCCAGGGGCTTTGCGGCTCGGAACAGAGCCATGCTCTTCGGGCACTGGGGATCGATCGCCACATAGGCCTCCACCCTCCCCTCGGGCCCCGGGGTCGGCACCGTGCAGCCCTTCGCGGCGTACTCGGCGAACATTTTCTCCCCGTCCCAGGCGGGCGGAGGCAGCGCGGGCTTTGCTGCCACTTCACAGGCGCAGGCAGGTGCAGTCATTCCGAACTCCTTTCTTGAAGTCAGACCGAATGAAGGAAGTATGTCACAAAAGGGGGGCGGCAGATAAAGCAAAGCCGCATCCCGGAGTCTCTTGTAACCGGGAAGCGGCTTTGAAGTTCCAAAGGCGGAGGCGCAGCCCCCGCCTTTCCTCAGCTTTAAGGAAATCAGAACTTGTGGACCAAGCCCAAGCCTACCTGAACTTCGTTCGGATTGGGGTTACTATTTAGCTTCTTGTAAGAAGCTCCCTTAGCCTTTTCCTGAGCGTAACCGACAAGGCCATAAACGTTAGTTCTCTTAGAGAAAGCGTAGGTGTAGCCCGCGGCCACGTTCCAACGATGGAACTTCACATCGGAGTCGTCCACATCCTTCGCGTCGCGGTAGCCGACAGCGGCGAGGAAGTTTCCGCCGAAGGCCGGCACCTTCGTGCCGAGTTCAAGACCCCAGCCCTTAACCGCATCCGTGGTCACATCTTCGTTATTAACCTTATGTGTGACATTCTTCAGGAGCTTGAACGTATCCACAACAGAGCCAACGTCTTCGTTGTCGAAGTAAGTGGCCTTGGCGAAGACCTTGGCAACGCCGAAGTCGTAGTTGCCTCCCAGGATGATGCTGTAGCCGTCATCAAGGTCCTTGCCATACTGATCATTGCCCCACATCGTGTAGTCACCGGCGAGGACCACCTTGAACTTCGGCGCCTTGTACTGCAGACCTACAGCAGCGTAGCGGGTGGCACTCGCCTTATTCTCGACACCGCTCACATCTTTACTATTTTTGTCCTTCGCAAGGTCATTGCCCTTGAAGGAGTACATCGCGCCGGCACTGAAGCCGCCGAACTTCGGGGTCATGTAGGCGAGGGTGTTGTCGTAACGGGTATAAGCAGACCCGGTAGAACCATTGCCCTTAGCTGTATCGCCGTAAGTCATGCCGAAGGCCGAGATATCGCCCAGCATGGAGACCGAGCCGCCGATACTGGCAATAGACATCAGGCGACCGGCATAGAGAGCGCCGTAAGCACCGGAAACATTCACCTGGGCTTCACGGCCGAAGAGGCGGCTCTGTCCGTTTGTACCATCGTCAGAATTGAAACCCGATTCGAGGACGAAACCGACCTTGGCGTTGCCAATGTCTTCCGTCCCCTTCAGGCCCCAGCGGGAACCGGTGGAGAAGCCGGACTTCATTTCGAACGTGTCGGTGGAATCAACACCCTTTTTATCCAGATCCTGGTGGGTGTAGACGAGGCCCGTATCAATGCGGCCGTAGAGGGTCACGGACGGGGCAGCGAAAGCAGAAGCGGCAAAGGCTCCGAGGATCGCAGCCGCAACCAAAGACTTTTTCATCTTATCTTCTCTCCTACTCATAATGAAATTGAACTTTGGATGATGAGGGCAGATCTCATCCGTTGAAACTAGTCCAATAGTGACACTGCTTCGGGCGTTTGTCGGCAAAAAATGAAACAAAAGAGTTTTGCATAATCTGCAAAACTCTATCCGAAAAACATCTAAAGTATTAAATCCTAATGAATTTTATCTATACGAATCCAAATTCCCCGGCAAAATCCTGCTGTTGCAGAAACGCAACAGAGAAGGTTTAGCCCGGCGGCCTTTCTTTTTCCGCAGAAAAGCAGAACCGCATTCCGGAATACCGAAATGCGGTTCTTTCGCTTCAAGTTCAAGGCGGAATGCGTGTTCCGCCTTTTTCTCAGTTAAGAGAAATTAGAACTTGTGGACGAGGCCGAGGCCGACCTGAGCGGCGTTCGGGGTGCGGGCGTCAGCACCACCCTTAGCCTTTTCCTGAGCGTAGCCAGCGGCAGCGTAGACGTTGGTGCGCTTGGAGAACGGATAGGCGTAGCCGACAGCGGCGTTCCAGCGATGATACTTGATGCTAGTGTGGTCCACATCCTTGGCGTCACGATAGCCAACGGTGGCGAGGAAGTCGCCGCCGAAAGCCGGCACCTTGGTGCTGACTTCAAGGCCCCAGCCCTTCACAGCAACTGTGCCGTTACCGACATAGCCCGTGGTCTTGTTAGTAGCATCAAAAACACCGAAGGAGTCAAGAGCGTTGGCCGCGTTGTCGAAGTAAGTGGCCTTGCCGAAGACCTGGGCAACGCCGAAGTCATAGTTGCCGCCGAGGACGATGGTGTAGCCATCATCAAGATCCTTGCCATACTGATCATTGCTCCACATCGTGTAGTCGCCAGCCAGGACGGCGGTGAACTTGCCGGCCTTGTACTGCAGGCCAGCAGCAGCGTAGCGGGTAGCACTCGCCTTATTCTCGACACCGCTCACATCTTTTTTATCTTTGTCCTTCGCAAGGTCATTGCCCTTGAAGGAGTACATCGCGGAAACCGTGAAGCCGGCCATCGACGGGGTCTTGTAGGCGATGACGTTGTCGTAGCGGTCATAGCCGGAACCGGTCGAGCCCTTCATCGTGCCGACGATGCCATAGCCGTTCGGGAAGGCGGAAACGCTGCCCAGCAGGCAGAGGGAGCCGGAATCGCTCACGATGGAGCCCAGACGGCCGGCATAGAGGGTGCCGTACGCGCCGGAGACGTTCACCTGAGCTTCACGGCCGAAGAGACGGCCGCCCTGGCCGCTCGTGCCGTCGTCAGAGTTGAAGCCGGACTCGAGGACGAAGCCGACCTTGGCGTTGCCAATGTCTTCCGTGCCCTTCAGGCCCCAGCGGGAGCCAGTGGAGAAGCCGGTGGTCATCTCGAGCGTGTCGGTGGAATCACCCTTGGGCTGATCCAGATCCTGGTGAGTATAAGCAAGGCCGGTATCAATACGGCCGTACAGGGTCACGGACGGAGCAGCGAAAGCAGAGGCGGCAAAAGCGCCGAGCAGAGCAACTGCAACAAGAGACTTTTTCATTTGGTTTAAAACTCCTAATCCAGCCTCGGCTGAGGCTTCTTTGGTTAAGAACAATCGGGCATAACCCGAACGTCCTCTGTGTCTATCCTGCCAAGACTTGCCGACTTAGGATATAGGGTTTTTACCAATAAATTACCGGTCTTCTGTTTTAGCGTCTATGTATTTATTTGTTTTTAATGTATAAATTTATAAATTAAAAAACTCTGGGCTTTTAGTTTTTTTACATTGAAGTGTTGTTAAAAAGCAACATTTTCGTTTCCGCCGTCGTTTCAACCGATCTAAGCAGAGCTTGAAATAAACGGCTTTGCCCCAGCCGAGCCCCCCTTCGGCGCTCAGCGCAGCGCTTAAAGCTACACCAGTAGCTTCGCCCCTGAGCAGTCCTCCGCCGGTCCCCGGTGCGAGGTCCATCGAAATCAATTTCCCATTCACCGCTGCGGGAGATTTTTTTCCTGCCCTCTTCATCTCTCCAGCCGGCCCCGGCCGGGGCTTGTCCGGGAGGTTCAGGCAGACGCGGCTCACGCTCTCCCCGCGCGCATCTTTCTTTCTGAGAAAGCCAGGCTTATAGGCCGGCCTCCAACGAATCAAATTCGGGACCCGCTTGAATTTTCTTCCGCGGAGGCACTGTAAAAGCACAGCAGACCCGGTTTACGGACACCCTGCTTCCGGCCCAAAAAGCGACCGGAGTTCGGCTATAACAATAACCGTTTAGAACAAACCCTTAGCCCCAGAACGGGGGCAGCGCCCAGCGGCCCGTCCCGCCGGTTCAGGACCTCGAGCGGCGGCGGCTCCGGAATCCCAGCTGCTTGAGCCAGGGGTTATAGATCTTTTGAACAAAGGAAGGAGAGGCAAGCTCGCTTCGCAGCCAGTCCGCAAACTCTTCCGACGAAGAGCCCTTCGGGTTCATGTTCTGGGCTTTGAGCCACTCGAAAAAAGCGTGCGCGTTGAAGCCGGTCGCCTCGACCTTTTTGGCGTTCCGCCCCGCGAGCCAGTCCGCGTACATGGGGATCTGCCGCACGGAAAGCGTCGCCTGCGCTTCGGTGAGCACCGTCTGGGCCTTCGCGTGCGCTGCGCCCTCCTCGTGCTTTGCGGGTTTGCCGCTGGGGAGCACGGAATAGGGCTTGGGCTGGAGGTGGAAGATCAGCCTCGTCACGCGGTTGTGCTCGCCCTTTTCGATTTCAAGCTCCAGCCCGAACTTCGTGTAAGGGGAAGCGTTGATCTGCCGCACTGCGACGTCGAGAATCCGCTGCTTGAAATTGCCGAAGAGCCGGTAGGCGCTCCCCAGGTTGAGCGCCTTGCGCAGCTCCTCCACCGTCGTGATGAACGTCCTCTTCGGATGGTTCTGGTACTGAAGCGCCATCGTGTAGATGCGGACCGCGTAAACGCTTTTGAGGCCTTTTAAATCCACGAGCTCGAACTCGGTGAACCGCTCCTTCAGCTGCTGGATGAACGGGATGAACTGCTCGGTGAAGTTAAAGCCGATTTTCCCGTCCCCGTAGGACAGGGCCGCAAGGAAGTGGAACTGCACGTAGTTTTTCTTGTCCGGGTGCTTCTTATAGGCCTCGTACTGGGTCCTGAAGCCGCTTCGCAGCGACGGAAAGGCGTCGAGCGCGCTCATGGAAATCGTGGCCGAGCTGTGAAAGAGCGTCTGCGAGGCCTTGGAGAGCGCCGCGTACACCTCCTGCTTGCGGGTGCCGAGCATCATCACGTCCTCGGCTGAAACATAATAGGTTTCGCTCGGCCTGATTTCCTCGTCGGGCTTCACCGAGGCGATGGCGGCCATGACCACGCGAAGCTCGAACAAATCCAGCTTGTAGGAAGCAAAATTGAGCGGATTCAGGTACCGCACCATTTTGCCGTCTTTTGAATGATTGGCCATCGAAAAACCCGCCTCTGCACAGAATGGAGAAATCGTACGCCCGCATTTCAAAGGCTGCAGGATTTATCCACAGGCCTTGAGCCATAACAACAAAATACTTTGTTATACCCATGCACGGCAGACGTAATTTGAACGGTACGGCAGACGTTATAACAATACACGGCAAAGGTTATACCAAAGGTACGGTCTCCGTTATAAAAAAGGGGCCTCTATATATAAAAGAAAGGAAAAGATTTAAAAATACTAAAAAAGAAAGTACAGAAGCTGTGGATAACAAGCCCGAAGAACAGCACTTACTTAAGAAAAACGAGCACGGCAAACGTTATACCGACCAGCCGTTTCTTTTTCCCCGACCAGTACGGGAAACGTTATATCAAAAGGTGAGCTTCTTTCTGCACCTCATTGTTTAAAAACAAAAAAATACGTGAATTCAAGAAAAACTGCACCCGACCGCACGCGTCTTTTCCTGCTCTCAGCCATACACGGCAAACGTTATAGAAAGGACCAAAAGGCTTTCAAAGCCGCGCATGAACGCAAAAAAAAACGAGAAGCCTGTTTCCCTGTCGCTTTCCGTCAGACCCACGTCTTTAAAAGACATCAAACCGAACAGCCCGCCCTTCTCCCCGCAGATTGGGATTTAAAGACATAAAAAAACAGGAAAACGAAGCCGGAAACTGACTTTCCGGCCGGTACGGAAGACGTTATAGCGGCGGTCTTACTGGCGGGCAATCGGGTACGGTAAGCGTTATATCTCCAAAGCAGCCCCGCCGTTCATTTTCTTAAAGTCCCGAAAAGGGTACGGCAGACGTTATAGCTAGAGAAAAAAAGAAATCACCCCAGGGTACGGAAAGCGTTATAGCCGCGGCTGGAAAGGCGTTGCCGCAAAGGATACGGCAACCGTTATACCCTGTTTCACCGGAAGCTTCAGACACCTATTCATATCTTATTGATTTAAAAGAATTATTTAAGAAAGCGTCTGATCCTGCAAAGCCGGCACGGCAAACGTTATACCTCAAGCTGAGCTTCAAGAGAACCAGCGGGTACGGAGAACGTTATTTCAGGATGTCTCCTTAAGGTACGGAAAACGTTATAGCCCTGCCCTTCCGGCGGCAGTCTGCCTGCCGATCTGCTTCAAACCTTTTTTAAACAGTCAATAAAGAGTGAATTTAAATTGATTCAATATTGAAACACTCAGAAGACAAATTTAAAGCAGTCTTAAAACACATTTAAATCGGCCTGCCGAAGGCGGAACCGAAAACCGCTTCTTCCTCGCCTCGAGATCTCCAAGAGAAGAACTCAGTCAATATTGCCTATGATTACAATGTAGAGACAATTGTTTAACAATTATAAAACACATTGTTTAAAATCTAATATTTGTGGCTTCATCCTCCTCTGTGTAATATTCTCTGGCGGAAAAAAAACGGCGGCTCCGCCGCTTTTTTCCTCATTTCCTCAAGGGGACGCCAAGTGATCATCGCTGTAGCCAACATCAAGGGCGGCGTTGGAAAGACCAACATCGCCGTTTCCATCGCGACTTACCTGCTCACGCAGAAAGCCAAAACGGTCTTCCTCGTCGACACCGATGAGCAGGAGTCGGCCTCGATGGCCCTGAAAGTCCGCAAAATGCTGGGAGTGAAGCCCGCCGTGCCCTTCAAGCTGATCACGGAAGCGAAGGAGCTCAGCTGGAACCTTGAGGAATTGAAAAAACAGTACGACTACGTCATCGTCGACGCGGGAGGACGCGATACGGAAGCCCTGAGGGCGACGCTGCTTCGCACGGATATTCTTCTGGTCCCCTGCCCTCCCGGAAGCACCGACATCTGGTCCTTCAAAAAGAAGCTGGGCAAAATCGTCGCCGACGCCAGAAAGATCGGCGGCAAATTCAAGGCCTACAGCTTTCTCTCGCGGGCTGACGCGAAGCTCGGCTCGGCCGACAACATCAACGCCCAGAAAATCATCGAGCAGGTGCCGGAGTTTGAGTTCGTCGACGCGAGAATCGTGAACCGCAAGGCCTACGGCATCGCCCTGGGTTCCGGGAAATCGGTTTTCGAGCTTCGGCCGCGCGATCTCAAGGCCTGCAACGAAATCCGGTATCTGGTGGAAAAAACCATCCCGCTCTGACAGATGTAATACAATGTGTTAAAACAGCTGAATAAATACATTTCAGCTGTTTAGCACTGTTTCTCAAAATTTACGAGTCTCCACCATGCCCAATACCTTCTTTGATCCGGATATGGATGAAAACAGCCCTGCCCCTGCGGAGAAAGAAGAATCCGCGGACGGCTCCCTCTCGGCGAAGGAAAGAGAGTTCGTGCAGAGGAAGCCCGGGCGGCCGCGCCTCATCAACAAGCGCCAGCAGCTCACGATCTACCTGCCTAAGGAAAAGCTGCAGGAAGTCGACAAGGTGGCAAGCGACTACGGGATGACTCGAAACGGCTTCATCAACGCGGCGATTTCCCAGGCCCTGAACAACGGCCTCATGGTCCGCTGAAAGGGCTGCCCCTTGAAAAGCTCCGGCCGCACCGCGGCCGGTCTCTTTTTGTCTGCTCAAAGACCTGGGCTACTGAGGTCAGCGCCATCATCTGCCCGCCCTTTTCCCCTCCCCGCTTAAAGGGAGCCTCGGCGCTGAAGGCCGGGCGGAGGACGCCCGCAGAAGCTCTTCTCTTCCCCGCCGGCTTCCTTACCTTCTTTTCCTTTTCCCCTTGTTTTCAATCGGCGGCGGCTCCGGTCTCAGGCCAGGCGCTTCTCCGCTTTTCTGGGGTTTCTCTAATTTTTACAATGGTTGAAAATAAGTGATATCTGATTTTTTCAATATTAAAAAAAGTTGATTTGAGGCCCGGAAGGCCTTCTGCCGGCGGTTTCGGCTAGGGCAGTGAAACGAGGAAAGCAGAACCTTCTTATCCCTATTTTATTAATAGTGTAAAAACAGCGTTCTATGATTTTAACGATTGTTTTTCGACTGTGATCGCGAGGCTCTTTCTGCGTCTGTTCGGTTTGCTATGGAGTCGAGTAAATGCAGTCTGAGACGGCGGTGTGCTTCCGGCCCCGCAAAGCGGAACTCCTCCCTTCCCTGCGGTGAGATGAAAGAAAGAACAGTCCGTCCCGAAAAAAGTCTTTTAAACTCGTATCAATGATGAAGCACGTGCTATACAATATTAAAAAACATTATTAAAAATTTAACAACAGAATGACATAGAGCATCGAAAGTAAGGGAGGAGCTTCCTCGGGAGCCAAAAAAGAGCGGGCAGAAAAAAGACCCGCAGAAAAAAGAGCAGGCTTTGTCCGTCTCCATAAGGCGGAGGAAAAGCGGGCCGCAGGGATCAAGAGTGCCCGGGTGAACTCGTGAGGATGCTTCCTAAAGGATGAAATCCCGATGGAGCGGATGAGGCCGGATGCATGTCCGCCGCCCGGCCGGCCCTGCAGGAAGACGAGCCGGCGGGAGCCGAAACGCGGCTTCAACCCGTAACGGTTTCAATTTAGGTACGTTACTCAGTTCCGGCGACCAATTTTTCGATTTTCTCGGCAGTGACGTTAATCCGTAACGGTTTCAATTTAGGTACGTTACTCAGTTCCGGCGACCAATTTTTCGATTTTCTCGGCAGTGACGTTAATGCCAAGTTTTTCGCACAGCCTGGCAGTAGACCTCTTAATGGGCGGCATCTGCCACGATTTTCCCAATCTTGCCGCCCTGATTTTCTCCAGGCCGCTGGTCAGGTCCTTGTACGAAATGTTTTTGCCTTCGCCGATGGAATAAATGTCCTCGATGGTTTTGACGCAGAAGCCGGCCGCAAGATGGTTCAGGAACAGCCACGCTTCCTCCTGGGTTGCTCCGCGCATATACGAGGCTTCGAAGTCCAGGGTCTCTGAATAGGTTTTGAAGAACTGCTCGATGTTCTGGCGCTGCTTGTAGATGTAATAAACAGCCTCGCCTTCCAGGTCCAGCCGATTGGTCTTAATGATGATGACGCCCATCGCCGGATGGGCGTCATGAATGTCAGAGAGCTCCACAGGCCTGAGAGCCTCCAGTTCGGCGTCGGTCAGTCTTCCCTTGCCCTTTTTTCTTCTGTTTTCTTCCGCCTGGCGAGCCTGTCCGACGGTGCGGTTCTGTGCTTCCA
This sequence comes from Mesosutterella faecium, assembly GCF_022809315.2. NCBI lineage: Bacteria > Pseudomonadati > Pseudomonadota > Betaproteobacteria > Burkholderiales > Sutterellaceae > Mesosutterella > Mesosutterella faecium. The sequence continues at coordinate 203,688 of NZ_JAKZJU020000002.1, forward strand.
TTCGGGCGGTGGCCGTAGCCATCTCATCGGAGTACAGCTCTGGATCGAAATAGATGTGGAGCCGTGAAGCTTTGTCCTGGCAGTCAAAGGAACTGTACTGAATCGAGCGGGAGTGATACGTGAAGCCCTTCTGGTAGCCTCTGGGCGACTCAGGTATCAGATCCGCCGCTGCCGCGCAGTTCCGCCTGAGGGGCAGCAGGTACTTCAGGCCATCGTCCTCAAGCTGGCAGAAGCCATCCTCGCTCGCAAAGCCTTTGTCGGCGATGACGGTGTAGTTTTTCCCGTTCATCGAGGTCTCGCGCAGCAGGTCGGAGAAGCAGCTCACGTCGGGGGTGCTCCCGGCATACTGCTTGTAATACAAAGGCATCCCGGTGTCTTCGCCCAACGAAAATACGTACACCAGATTGATCTGGGGCTTGAATCTGCACTTGGAGTCGTAGCCCAGTTCAGCCGTCGTCATGGTCTGGGAGGCAGACAGGATTCTGTGCCCGTCAAAAAGGATGAAGGCTTCCCGATCTTCAAGGTCTTCCCGCATGTAGCCTCGGATGGCCTCCCGGCTCCTGCCCAGCTGCTCGAGCAGATCCCTGATGCACGGCCTTTGGAAGGACAGGCCCGGGCAGAGGTAGGAGAACAGGCTGTTTTCGTAGTGAGACTGCAGCCTTCGGAATCGGGGATCCAGCGCCGAACGGACATACACGGCCGTGTAAATCTGCCGCCAAAGATCAGGAAAATATTTCCTGAGGCGCCGACGCATGGGAGCCGTGTTTTCCCAGAAATACACTTCATTGCCCACGGCAACCACATCGTTCAGAACAGCGGGCTTGGGCTCGGCGAGCCTGCGGGTGGTTTTCACCAGCCCCTCGGGAGTGATGGCTCCGAGGCATTTCCCGGATATTTTCCGGCTGCGCTTTATTTCCGGATCGTATTTGCTGAAGCGCTCATAAAGATACCAGCGGCCGCCGATTTTCTTGATCTCGGTCTGCCTGGGTTTGGACTTCTGAAATTGAATCACATAATCCGGTTTTTCCGTCGTAGCCATAGCTGTCTTTATAACCACCCTATTAGGTATACCAATTATGACATATACAGGCCCGAATTTCAAGGTTTGAGAAATAGAGGTAAACGCCCGGTGGTGCGGGCTTTAGGGAAAATTCTGAAAGATAAGGGACGCGATTATCGCGTCCCTAAATTGAAACCGTTACGGTTCAACCGCACCGGCAGGCGGCAGCCCCATGGAGGGCTTCCGGCTCTTCGGGCCGGAGCGTCCCGAAAGACCTTCGTCCAGGCGCGTCGGGGTCGCAGGGCTTCCAGGTTGACTGCCCTTTGGGGACTCGAGTTGAAACTTAAGTTCGATCCGGGATGAAAAGCTATTAATACAAGTTTAATAACAAGCGAATAAATAGTGAAAACCGATTTAACCGATTGTTAAAAATTCTCAAGGCGGACAGCCTTTGCCCGAAAGAAGCGGGCTGAGGCTGCTCGCTCAAAGTTTCTCCAGGGATCAGTAGGGCTGCAGGCGCCAGGACCGTATGCCGACCTTCGAGCGGCAGACGGCCAGGAGCACGGGAAGAAGCGAGGCCAGGAAAAAGAGCGGGGCCAGCAGCCAATGAGAAGGACCCGCGGGTACGACCGCAGCGGTCAGAAAGAGGGCTCCCAAAGCGGCGAGGATCACAATCATCGAGCCGCAGATTCTCGTCGGCAGCTGCATGATTCCAACGAGGAACGCTGCGCTGGCCGCGAAAAGCGCCCCGAAAAGGCACGTGAGGGCGAGGAGGGCCGAGGCGCTCCATTGAAAGCCGGCGCTGTTCAGACCAACGGAGTTCTGAAGATACGGAAATGAGTAAACCGCAGACCACCAGAGCGCGCAGAACAAAATAAGCGTGCGCTGCGGAATGGTCCGCCACTGCCAGAGCGGCCTGAACGCGCTCACCGATGCGAAGCCCTTCCGGCGGCCCCAGGCAAGAAACACGCTGTAGACCCCTGCACAGACCAGCCAGTCGATGAGCCCGGTCGCGATCACGTGGGAGACGAAATGCGCGCCCTGCATCACCCGCGTGAAGCCGCAGAAGGTGCCAAAAAGCAGGGCGAACCAGAAGGCGGCCCGGGCGAGCGGCCGGCTCACGCCTCTCAAGGCGAAGTAAAAAGCGAAGAAGACAAAGCCGGTTCCTGCGTGTCCCGCGGGCCAGCAGTTCCCGATCTGCGGGAACAGGGAAAAGGAGGGATTGGTGATGGAAAATGTTCCCCCGAACTCGCTCAAATCCCAGGGGCAGGCAACGCCCGTCGTGCGCTTGAGCCACCAGACCAGAATCGCGCCGCAGGCCATGGCCGCGAGCACGTAGACTTCCCGCAGCGTCGTCAAATCCTTGGGCAGGGTGCGGTTCTTTCTCCAGTGGAAGGCAAGCCTCGCCATCATGGCGAGGGCGACGGAGAAAGTGACGACCTTGGTCGCCGTGTGAGTCCAGAAGACAAAGGAATCGCTTCGATGCCATCCCCAGCCCTCCGTAAAGAAGAGGTGCGAGATCGACAGGTCAAGGGCGTGGGGCGGGTAGATGACGAGAATCGTGAGCAGCGCGAGCGGCACCACGAGGCACGAAAAGAGAGACAGGGGCGGAGGATTCTCCGCTGCCCCTGAAAGGTTCCTGCCGTATTCCACGTTTGCTGCGTCCGTCATGGCCTGCTCCAGCCTGGTTTGATCACCGGTTGAAGTATCGGGTGGAGGCGGTCAAGAACCCGACAAGCCCGCGTCTAAAGAGCGTCAAAACGGCCTGACGCATGAAAAATGTTTTTTTTGAGTTACATAAACATTAGAAAAATAGTGAATCATTCATAGGACAATGTTGATTCAATATTTAAACAAATGAGAAAAGAGCCGTCCGGAAAGCGGCCGCTGCGGCGGGGAAGGCGGAGCGGCGTGCCGCGGGAAAATATTCCTTGAGCATCTTGGCCTGGAGCCGTAGGCTGGAGGCTGCCGGGGCTCAGGGTTTCAAAACGGAAGCTTCTTCCCCGGCTCCCAAAAAGGAGAGTGGCGATGGCTGTGCAGATATCGAGAAGAGGGTTCCTTAAGGGCGCGGCAGCGGGCGCCGCCGCTGCAGCGGCCGCGGCTCCGGCCCTGGCGATTGAAAGCGAAGCCGACCTGCGCTGGGACCGGTCGGCGGACCTCGTCGTGATCGGCTACGGCAACGCGGGCTGCAACGCGGCGATCGAGTCCGCCGATGCGGGGGCTTCCGTCCTCATTCTTGAAAAGATGGGGCAGGGCGGGGGCAACGTGTCGGTTTCAGCCGGCGGCTTTGTCGTCCCTACGGACAAACAGGCGTATTTCACTTATCTGAAGACGCTCTATGAGCTCTCGCGCTCGGAGTGGGACGAGGAGATCCTGAGGGTCTTCTGCGAGGAGTCCGCGGAGCTCCCGGCGTATTTCGCCCGGCTCGCGCCGAAGGCGAAAATCGCGGTCTACGGGCACGCCGGCTACCAGCAGCTTCCGGGGGCGGGCAGCGTGAACAAGATGTCGCTGCGAAACGTCCCGGGCAAAAAGGGCGGAGACCGGCTCTTCGGGGTGCTCGCGCGCGCCGTTGAGAAGCGGGGCGTCCCGGTGCTGCTCAATACGCCCGCGAGGCGGCTCATCGTCCGGAAAGGGGAAGTGGCGGGGGTCGAAGCGCAGGAAAAAGGGAAGACGATCCGGATCCGTGCGAACAAGGCGGTGCTGATCGCCTCGGGCGGGTTCCAGTGCAATCCGGAGCTGATGAAGAAATACATCTACGGAAACCCGATGTCCTTTCTCGGCAGCCCCGGTCATACCGGCGACGGCCTGCTGATGGCGCAGTCGGTGGGCGCGGGGCTCTGGCACATGAATGCGGTCTCAGCCCCGCTTGGGGTGAACGTGCCGGGGGTGAAGGCGGGCATCGCACTCGTCACCCGGCAGCCCGCCTTCATCTGGGTCGATCAGGACGGAAGGCGGTTCGTGAACGAAAAGAAGCTCGACTACCACTGCTCCTGGATGGCGGTGAACGGCTTTGACGCCATCCATCACCGCTACCCGCGCATTCCCTGCTTCATGGTGATGGACGAGAGCTACATCAAGGCCGGTCCGATCGCGACGGCGGGAGCCTCGGGCTACGCCATCAACCGCGAGGGCTATGTCTGGAGCCGGGACAATAGCCGGGAGATCGCCTCGGGCGTCATCGTGAAGGCGGACACGCTCGAAGAGCTCGCAAAGAAGCTGGGCATGAAGGATCCGAAGGTGCTGGTCGATCAGGTCGAGCGCTGGAACCGGGACCTGAAGGAAAAGGGCGTCGACACGGAATTCGGCCGCACCCTCACGGCCGACCCGAAGATGAAAACCATTTTCGCCGGCCGGGACGTCAGGGCCTGGTCCGCGCCTTTGTCCGAGAAAGGCCCCTACTATGCGATGAAGCTCGTTCCCGTGCTCTACCACACGATGGGCGGCCCCCGACACTCCATCCGCTCCGAGTGCCTGGATCCGTACGGGAAGCCGATTCCGAGGCTCTTTGTGGCGGGCGAGGCCTCGTCGATCTGGGGGCTCACCTACCAGGGGGCCTGCGCGAACGCGGACGCAATCATTTTCGGGCGGATCGCGGGCCGTGAGGCGGCGAAGCTCAAAAGCTGGGTCTGAAGGCGCTTGAACGGACTCCGTCCCCGGAGCGCGTTCCCGGGGACCGTGCGCCTTTGATGGATGCAGATTAAATTTATTAAAACAGTCTTATCTGATTTTTCTAAAATTTAAACAAGGTTTATTAATTTCAAAACACCAGCGGTGAGTTTCCAGTCAGAACGATAATTTAAAAAAAAAACTTATTTCAATGTTTATTAATTTCTTAAAATATTTATAAAATTTAAAAAAACATTAAAACTCATTGTTTAAACGGAAAGAAAGCTTCGGGGGAAGGAACGGGAGATCTCCGAAGAGAGGCGCCGTTCCGGGGTCTGCCCGCGGAAAGGCGAAGAAAGAGAGGCTGAAGGATTAAAGACCCTGTTTCAACCATGAATCAATATTTCAATAACATTAAAAAACGTTGAAATAGTGCGCGAGGAGAGAGACAGGGCTCGGCGGCTGGCCGCAGGCTCTGCGGATTCAGCCGCCGGATTTTTCAGGTTGTTTCAGCATCAAAACAATGGCAGAAAAAGGTTTATGCACAATTAAAGCACATTGTATTGATCGGAGCCTTTGCTGCACAGCAGCCTGCAGCTCTTTTTGAGAAGCGGGGAGATGCCTTCGAGCTCGCGCATCATCCGGTCCCTGAACGCGGCCGTGGCCGCTTCGGCGACCACCTCGAGCATCTCTGGCAGCAGCAGCCTGTCGGAGACCGCCCACATGGTCCTCGTCACCCGGCGGCCGCCGGGCAGCGGCCCCGCGTGCACGTCCTTCAGGAACTGGCGGCCGCACCAGAGGTTCGTGGGCGGGATGATCGTCCAGCCCTCCTGCTGGGAGACGAGCCCCACCAGCATGTAGCTCGCGCTCGCCGTCACGCGCCCGAAGGGGTGGACATTCATGGAGCGGAGGATGCGCGACATCACCACCTCGTCGGAGCTGCCCCCGGCGTAGGTGATGAAGGGGTATTTCACGCTGATGAGCTGCAGCTCTTCCGGCGTGCGGGGCAGGGGGATGGAGCGCGCGGAGGCGAAAAGGAAGTCTTCCTCGTAGAGTCCGCAGTGGGCCCAGCGCTCTTCGGTGAGAAGCGAGTCGGGCGAGATGATGACGTCGAGCGCCCCGGCCCGAAGCTCGTCGCTCAGGGGCCTGGCAAGCAGCGTCCTGGTCTCCAGCTTTCTCACGCGCCCTATGAGGTCGGCCACGAGCCAGGGCCCGATCGTCGCGGTCGCGGTTTCGCCGATTCCGAGCCGCAGCGCGAATTCCTTGAGCGAGTGGTTGGAGACCTGGCTGGCGAGCTGCTCGGCCTCCGCGACGAGCCGCCGGCTCGACTCCAGAAGCCGCGAGCCCGCGGGCGTGAGCTTGAGCGGCCTCACGTCGTGCTCGAAAAGCTCCGCTCCGAGCTGGGCCTCGAGCTTCGAAAGGGCCTGGGAGACCGCCGAGGAGGTGAGCCCCAGACGCTGGGCCGCCTTTTTCAGAACCCGCACTTCTGCCACGGTGTTGAAGGCGCGGAGAAACTCCAGATTGGGCAGTTCGTAGTCCATGTCGCCCCGGCGGGAGCCGCAAGTTAAGCGCGGCTTAACCGCGAATTAAAAATGAAGAAAGGAAGGGGAACTTTCACCCCGCCCTGCCCATAATAACCTCAACCGCAGCCGGACGAACCTTCCGGCCGGGACTTTTTCCTAGAGGATCAAGGCATGACGACAACCCGCATTGAAAAAGACTGTCTGGGCGAGATGGAGATTCCGAACGACCAGTACTACGGCATTCAGACCCACCGCATGGTGAAGGTTTCCGGGGCGGCCGGAGTTCCCGTGATCGCCTACCCCGAGATGCACCGGGCGCTGTTTCACATCAAGAAGTGCTGCGCACTTGCCAACGCCGACATCGGGGCCCTTGAGCCCGAAGTCGCCCAGGCGATCGCCAAGGCCGCCGATCTCGCGCTTCAGGGGCGCTTCGACGACCAGTTCCCGCTCGACATGTGGCAGGGCGGAGGCTACACCTGCGTCAACATGAACGTGAACGAGGTGCTCGGCAACGCCGCAAACGAGATCCTCACCGGCCACAAGGGCCAGGACCGCGTCCACCCGAACACCCACGTGAACAAGGCCCAGTCCACCAACGACACCATTCCCTCGGCCACCCACCTCGCGATGGCCCCCGGAATCGACAAAATCATCGACGGACTGGACAAGCTGCAGGCGAGCTTCGCGAAGAAGGCCGAAGAATTCAAGGACGTCGTGAAGGTCGGCCGCACCTGCTGGCAGGACGCGCTGCCCTTGACGTTGGGCCAGGAGTTCTCGGGCTACGCCTCTCTCATGGGGCGGCTGGCCGCGAAGCTGCGCGCCGCGCGGCCCGGCTGCTTCGAGCTCGTGATGGGCGGCAGCGCCGTGGGCACGGGGCTTGGAGCGGATCCGGGCTACATGGAGGCGCTCTACCGCCACCTCTCCGAAGAGTACGGCGAGACGGTGCGCCCGATGGACAACCTCTTTGACGGCTTCCAGAACTCCGACTTCGTGGTCACGGTCTCGGGGCTCGTGAAGGAAGTGGCCGCGTCGCTGTCCAAGATCTGCAAGGACCTGCGGCTCATGAGCAGCGGCCCGCGCTCGGGCTTCATGGAAATCGGCCTGCCCGCGCTCTCTCCGGGAAGCTCCATCATGCCCGGCAAGATCAACCCGACGGTGCCCGAGATGGTGATCCAGATCGCGCACCAGGTGATCGGCAACGATGTGGCGATCACGGTGGCCTACGACGAGGGCGAGCTCGACCTCAACGTCTGGGACTCGACCTTCTACAAGTGCATCATGGAGAACCTCAGGCTCGTGGGCGAGGAGCTCGTCATCCTTCGGCGCGACTGCGTCGACGGCATCACGGCGAACCGCGCCCGCTGCCAGCAGGAGGCCGACCGCTCCGTCGCCCTTTCGACCGTGGTCGCGGCGACCTTCGGCTATCCGGAAGGGGTGCGGGTCGCCCATTACTGCGAGCAGCACAACGGGACCGTGAAGCAGGCGGTGGTCGACATGGGCCTCATGACAAAGGAAGAGGCCGGGCGGATGATCGACCCCATGCTGATGACCGAGCCGGCACAGATGGCCCGCGCGATCGCGCAGTTCAAGGCTTCGAAAAAGGCCTGACCTGACGAACCGACACTGTTGGAATCACATGGTTTGATCCATGTCCCTCTTTTCCAGGAGGGTTCGGGCTGCCCGGCGGGTTCGGGCGGCCCTTTTTTTCTTCTGCAGGAGAGAGTATGTGGCGGAGAATCGGCGCGTCTAAAATGGAAGCCCGGCCAGGCGCGGCAGCAGCGCCTCCCGGGGACCGGACCGCGCTTTTTCTCTTTGCTCCCGCGGGCCGGGTGAAACGCTTGGATGGGGATCCCTGACATGGCCGCCAGAAACGAATATCCGGAAATATCAACACTGCGGGCTTTTTCCATCACGGCCCGGGAGGGAAGCGCCGCCCGGGCGGCGAAAATCCTCGGGGTGTCGCAGCCGGCGATTTCAATTGCAATCCAGAAGCTCGAAGGGATGATCGGGCTGCCGCTGTTTGACCGCAGCTCCCGGCCCATGCAGCTCACCGCCGCCGGGCGGCTCCTTAAAAACCGAGCGGACCCGATTCTGGGGCAGCTCGAGAGCATCGCCTCCGAAGTAAAGAGTGCCGTGAAAAGCGGCGGACTCGACCTGCGGGTGGGATTTTCCGACTCCTACAGCGGCTGCGTCTCCCCCTACATGCTCCCCAGGCTCGTCTCCCGGGTGAAGAATCTCTACGCCTACAGCCACTCCACGCCCCAGATCGTGCGGATGCTGCTCGAAGACAAGGTGGACATCGCAGTTGCAACCAAGTTCCCGCGCGAAAACCCGGACATCAGCGGGCTTGTCCTCCTCACGGAAAAATTCCTCGTCGTAACCCCGAAAAAATACGAGGGGAAGATCCATTCGGTCTGCGACCTGCAGAAACTGCAGGCGCAGCTTCCGGTCATCCGCTTCAACGACGCGAGCCTCGACCGGATCCAGATCGAGCGGGTGCTGCGCCAGTGCAGCATACAAAGCGAGCGGGTCATCGCGGCCGACATCAACGGCTCCGTCCTCGAGCTTGTGAACAGCGGCACGGGCTGGACCATCATGAGCCCCTTAAGCCTTTGGATGGCGCACGATCACATGGCCAATATCGCCTGCCACGAAATCGAAGGCCTCAAGGCCACAAGATCCTTTTACGTGCTCTACAGAAGCCCGGTCTACAGAAGCCTCGCCAATTTCATCCATGAAGAGTCTCTTTCGATCCTGAAGGAGATCGTCCTGCCGGCAATCGCCCGCGTCTCGCCCTTCCTTTCTGAGTCGGTCACGTGCGCCAAGGATTGAAGGCGCCTGAGAAGCCCGCCTTTTTGAGCCTTTTTTAAGATTTGGATTAATTTTTCTTATAGTGGGAGAAAGCCTCGCCTTCGCGCCCTATAGTTTGGGGCACGCGGCGGCGGGCCGCTCCGAAACGCCGGTGTCCGCCGCCCGGTCCTTCTGTTTTGGAGAATGCTCATGGCTGAAAGAATTCATCGCGGCAAAATCAAGACTCCGCCGGATCCGCTGGTTGTCAAATACCTGATCACCCCGGGCATAGAAAACGACATCAAGTACCGCTACCAGGCTTTCCTTGACTGCAACAAGGCCCATGTCCTGATGCTCATGCGCCAGAAGATCGTCACGCGCGAAGTGGCCAGCGCCATTTTGAAGTGCAACCGCGACATGGCCGCAATGGGCGACAAGCCGGACTTTCCGATCGATCCCAACCGCGAAGACTTCTATTTCAATCTCGAGGCGCACCTGATTGAGCAGGTGGGCATCGAAATAGGAGGCCAGCAGCACACGGCCCGCTCGAGGAACGACCTGTACGCGACCTGCGCGAGGCTTGCGGTCCGCAACTCCTACTTCGAAATCTGCCGCATCTTCAACCGGATGCGCCAGGCGATCATCGAGGTGGCCCGCGCGAACGAGGACGCGGTCTACGCCGGCTACACGCACATGCAGCCCTCGGAGCCGATCACCTTCGCGCACTACTGCTCGGCGGTTTTAAACGGGCTGCAGCGCGACTACAGGCGCATCGCTCACTGCTACGAGGGGCTCAACCTCTGCCCGCTGGGCGGCGGCTCCATGGGCAGCACCACCTGGAACATCGACAGGAACTACACCTCGAAGATGCTGGGCTTTGACGCCCCGGTCGACAATTCGATCGACTGCGTGGCCACCCGCGACTTCATCACCGACATCCTCGCCGCGCTGTCCATCGCCGCGAACACCCTGAGCCGCTTCTGCCAGGACCTCTACGTTTGGGCGACGCCCGACTACGGCTACATCGAGGTGTCCGACAGCTGCGCGGTCTGCTCCTCGATCATGCCCCAGAAGAAGAACCCTTGGGTGCTGGAGCACATCAAGGCGAAGGCGGCCCACGTCGAGGGCTGCTTCATGAGCGCTCTCAACGTGATGAAGAACGTTATCTACTCGCACTGCGAGGACATGTGCGGGGAGTCCGCCAACTACTTCTTCCCGGCTCTGCAGGAAATGAAGATGATGTGCGAGCTGATGGAGGTGAGCATCAGGGGGATCACCGTGAAGAAGGAGCGGATGCTGGAAAACGCCAAGGGTGACTTCTGCACCGTGACCGAGCTCGCGAACGCCCTGGTCCGCAAGGACGGCATCAGCTTCCGCATGGCCCACGACATCGTGGCCCAGGTGGTCGCTCACATGCTTGAGACCCACAAGAGGGCGGACGAGATCGGCACCGATGTCGTGAATCCGATCTATATGAAGCTTTTCAACCGCACGACCGGCATGACCGACGAGGAAATCCGCGCCGCCCTGGATCCGGTTGCGATCGCCTATGCGAAGAAATGCATCGGAGGAACCGCTCCTGAAGAGGTCGAGCGGCAGCTCAACAACCGCCAGAAGGCGCTTGACCAGGACAACGCCGAGCTGAAGGAAAGGATGGACCGCGTCGCTGCGGCCAAGGCCGCGCTTGAGCAGGCCGTGACCGAAGCCATCGCCTGATTTTCCGTTTCATTCGGTGAAAAGACGCCCCGGCTCCCCTCCTGACTGGGAAGCCGGGGTTTATTTTGCCTGACGACGGGCTTTGCCGCCGGGCCGGCAGGCCCTCCATCGGCTTTTACGCAGACAGGCCGGTGCAGCGTCGCGCGTCAATCGGCGGCATGCTGCTTACTGCGATGATCCCATGACTAAGCCGGTCTGGATCCTGCCCCGGTCTCTAAGCGGCCAGGGACTGCTTTTCCAAAGCCGCGGGACCAATAGGCCACGCCCTCTCCGCCCTTTGGGACGAGGGCCTGCGTCAGCCTCTTTAGGCATGCCGTGCACTCTCGCAGGCTCAGGTTTTAAAGAGCGGGCTCTTATAGGCCAGTTGAAAAATTGTCCAGCGGATCTTTTTGCACCCTGAGGCGGGGATTTGTGCTGCGTCGGGGGAGTGTTCCCGCCGGCTGCCAGGAAGACATCGTGAAGGAGGGCCGAAGCGGCCGCGCGCGGCAGGAAACCTTCCCGCCAGAATCGGAAAAATCACAGGAAATTCTATAGGCCTGCCTTCTCAAACCCTTCTGATTTAAAAATTTTTTCACAAAGAAATAAGTTTTGGTTAATTAGCTTTTGGTGCTGACGCGTCCTAGACAGAATTGACTAGTCGAAAGGATTTATAGGGGCTTTCCTTAAGGCGTTTATGGGACGAAGCCCTTCCAGATTCTCTCGCGGTGGTTCCGGCGGCCGGCGTGGAGACTTTTCCGAGTTCGGGAAACGATCGGTTCGGCTTTTCTCAACTGCTATGGGTTCTGCCGCTGACCTTCCTGGGGAGGCGGCTCAAAAACACTATGTCAGTCTTAATACAATTTCTTATTGTCTTTGGCGCCATTCTAATGGGCGTCCGCTACGGCGGGCTCGCCCTCGGACTCTGGGGCGGCCTCGGACTGGTGGTTCTGTCGCTGGTCTTCGGCGTCGTCCCGACCGCGCCGCCTATCGACGTGATGCTCATCATCTTCGCCGTCTGCATGTGCGCCTCCTGCATGGAGGCGGTGGGCGGGCTCGACATTCTGGTCCGCATCGCGGCCCGCATCATCCGCTCCAATCCCCGCTACGTCGCGGTTCTCGGGCCGCTGGTGAGCTTCTTCCTCACGTTCTTCGCCGGCACCGGCAACGCCGTCTACGCCATCCTGCCGGTGATTTACGAGGTGTCCTACAACGCGAAGGTGCGCCCTGAGCGCGCGATGGCGGGCGCCGCAGTCGCGGGCCAGGTCGGCATTACCGCCTGCCCGATTTCGGCGGCTACCGCGGCCATGATCGGACTCATGGTGCAGAACGGGCACCCCGAGATCGGCCTGGGGCAGATCCTCATGATCACGTTCCCCTCCTGCCTGATCGGCGTCATCGTGGCCTCGATCATCTGCATGTTCCGCGGCAAGGATCTCGACAAGGATCCCGAATACCAGGCGCGCCTCAAGGCCGGCCAGGTCGAGCCCCCGCAGCCGATTTCCAATGAGAAGCTGCCGCGCGAGGCGACCTGGTCCGTGCTGATCTTCCTCGGCTCCATCCTCCTCATTGTCTGCGCCGGGTTCTTCCCGGAGCTGCGCGTGCTGCACGGCCAGACCAAGCCGGTGAGCATGTCGCTCGTCATCGAGGCGGTGATGCTTGCCGCCGGCGCCCTGATGTGCATCTTCTGCAAGCCCAACATGGACAAGGTGGCCCACGGCCAGATTCTCCACGCCGGCGTGGTCTCCATCGCGGTGGTGTTCGGCGTCGCCTGGATGTCGGACTCCTTCATCAACGGCAACAAGGGCTTCTTCCTTGACCTGTGCGGGCAGCTCGCCGCCACGGCTCCGTTCCTCTTCGCGCTCGTGCTCGGCTTCATGTCCGCGCTGCTCGGCAGCCAGGGCGCCACGACCCGCGCCATCATGCCGCTTGGCTTCGCCCTGGGCATCAACCCGTGGTCTCTGGTCGCGATGTTCCCGGCCGTGAACTGCCTGTTCATTCTCCCGACCACCGGCCCGGCGCTTGCCGCAATCGGCATGGACCGCTCCGGAACGACGAAGATCGGCAAGTTCGTGTTCAACCACTCCTTCCAGCTGCCCGGCCTTCTGATGGTGATCATTGCGGTCGCCGTGGGCTACGTGCTGGTGCCGATCCTCACATGAGGCCTGAGGGCTGCTTTTAAAGCCTGAAAAAACAGGGTCGGCCGATGTCTGGCCGGCCCTTTTCCGTCTCTGAAGGGAGCGATCAGATGGATTTTCTTGCCCATTTCGTTGAAAGCGCTTTTTTCTATCCCGACCGGCGCCGCTACTGGCGCCCCGGGCACTACGGCCTCAAAGGCACGGAGTTCGAGTGCCAGGCCCCGTCCGGGGCCGTGCTCTCGGGCCTGCTGCTGCACGCGGGCGGCGGCTTTGAAGAACACCCCGCAGGCACCGTGGTGTACTGCCACTCCGGCCGCATGAACCGGGAGTTCAACCTGCCCCAGGCCGCGTTCCTCGCGGAGGCGGGCATGAACGTCCTGCTCTTCGACTACGAGGGCTGCGGGCGCTCCGGGGGCAGCCCCTCGCTCGACCGCCTGGGAGAGGACGTGGAGGCGGCGGCCGGCTGGCTCGACGCGTCACCCTGGAAGGCGGAGCGCTACGTGCTGTTCGGGCAGTTCATCGGGGCAGACGCGGCGCTTCAGTACTACAGCGCGCACCCGAAGCGTGTGGCGGGTCTTGCGCTCGAGTCCTGCTATGCCACGAGGCGAGGCTGGGTGAAGGATAAGTGGGGGCCGCTCGTCGGTGACATTCTCGCTCGTTTCCTGCACTCGCAGACCGTCGAGCCCGCCCAAGTGCTCAGGAACTCTCATGTGCCGACCGTTGTCATCTGCCCGGGGCGCGACTTCGTGGTGCATTCCAGAGAGAGAAAAGCACTCCTTGCTGCCATCCCACCCCACGCGCAAGTCTGGAAGGCGGAGGGACTGCGTTTCCTCGGCGTTTTCGGCGGTCAAAAAAACATCTGGCAGGAAAGCCTGGTGCAGTTTGTCAGGGAAAAGTGCTTCGGGGTGAAGGAGGGAAAGAAAAAAGGATCACGGAACAAAACAGGACGATAAAGCCCCAGGGGCAGAAGGCGCGTCGCCGCAGAATCAATCAGAGCGAGACGGCCAGAGTCTTTCCATCAGAAGGGCGAGCGCGAGGGCAGCAAACGCTGCGAGAAGCTTTCCCGCGAGCAGCGGCGTGATGCCTTCGGGAAACGCAGCCGAGAAAAATCCCATGTGGTCGCCAACCAGGCAGAGCACCGGGCCGGAGAAGGCAGAACAGACGACTTTGCCGGAGTTTGACATACGGTCGAGCATCGAGTACATCGGCAGCGGGTTCGCGCAGGAGACGAACATTCCGAGAACCGCCGTATCATCGATTCGAAGCAGCTGCGCGATGGCGTGCAGCGCTCGCGTGCAGTATTTCTGTATGAAAAGCACAAAGGGAAAGGCCCCAGAGAGCATGATTCCAATCTCGCCTATGATCGCGAGCTGGGGCTCGATCGGGGCCATGCCGTGCACGAACCCCAGGCTGAAATAGTGGTCGAACGCGGCGTATACGAGCAGCAGGATGAAGACGGCGATCAGTCCCTCCGCGAACTTGAGGCAGATCCGCACGGTGAGGTCGCGCCGGAAGGTGAGCATCGCGGCAAGAAGCAGGGCGGCCGCAAAGACCGGAGCCCCGAGCCGGAGGATCTCGAGGGGCGGGCAGCCCGTCGCGAGCCCGACTCCGGCCATGCTGAGGGGCGAAGCGATGAGTCCCGCCACGATCCCCCTGGCAACATAGGGCTGGGAGGCTTTGCTGCACACCGACAGCGAGATGGGAAGCGCGAAGGTGAGGATCGAGCCCAGGGTGCTCGCGAGCCCGATGCCGGAAAGAGCGGCGGCCTCGGGGCTGCGGGCGAGACTTTTCGCAAGCGGAAATCCCCCGTTGTCAGGACCGAGAAACACGCCTGCCACCATGGCGGGATCCGAACCGATCGACTCGAAAAAAGGCCCGATAACCGGTCCCAGGAAGCTTCCGAGCGCGGGAGCCGCGCACATCGTGCCCACCATTACGAGGGCGAGCGGGCCCATGGCGTTCAGTCCCTTCTCGAACTCCTTTCCGTAGCCGAACCTGCTGTCAAAGAGCGCCCGATCAAGCGCTCCGATCGTCATGAAAAAGGCCATGACGCCGATCACTATCGCATTCACCTTTGATTCTCCGAAGCGTCCACGGAAAAAATCCGCCGGCCGCGCCAAAAAAAGGCGGCCGGCGGCCGGGCCGTCAGGGGCGGTTCTCTTTTAAAACTTCAGCCTCTGCAACCTCAGCTGTTTTTAGCGAGGAAGCTGTTCACGGCGCGGTCGAGCTTCGCGTGCGCCTGGGCGAGCCTGCCGCGGCGAAGCGTCGCCTCGGCCTCGTCGATGGCGATTCTCTTTTCGACGAATGCGAGCTGCCGCTCCACTTCCTCGGGTGCCGTCCCGCCGAGCACTTTCTTCGACATTGCGTTTTTTACCGGGTCGAGTCCGCTCTGGATCTGGGCGTCGGTGATCTTGAGGCTCCGGTTGAAAAGCTTCCTGCTGATCTCGTTGAGGATTCCGGAGTTGATCTCGGTCGCCTTCAGGCTGTGCTCGGTCATGTAGCCCACCATGTGGGCGACGATTTCGTGGGCCTCGCGGAAGGGGATCCCTTCAACGCGCACCAGCGTGTTGGCGAGCTCCGTCACCGTGCAGAAGTTAGCCGCCGCAGTGCTGCGGGCCCGGTCGCGGTGGACGATGACGCCCGCCATCGTGACGTCCATCAGCTTCAGGATTGCGGTCATGTCCTTCACACAGGGCCAGAAGTCGGCGATCACGTCCATCGACTCCATGGTGAAGGCGTAGGGCACGCCCTTGTAGGTCATCCACACGGCGTCGAAGTCGCTCTTCACCCGTGCGCACAGCCCGGCCGTCGTCTCGAACGTCCAGGGGTTCTTCTTCTGCGGCATGATCGAGGAACAGACCGCGCAACTGTCGGAGACCTCGACGTAGCCGAAGTCGGGCGTCGACCAGATCCGCATGTCGGTGGTCATCCGGGCGATGGTGTTCGCCATGATGGAAAGCGCCCCCATCACCTCCATGAGATAGTCCCTCGAGCAGACGCAGTCGATTGAGTTCTGCACAATGTCGTCGAACCCGAGAAGCTCCGTCGTGTACCTTCTGTCGATGTTCCAGGTGGTGCTGCCCATGGAGCCGCCGCCCAGCGGATTGAGGTTGATCGAATCCCAAGCGCGCGAGAGCCTCGAGTAGTCGCGGGCGAGGGCGAGCGACACGGCCGAGAGGTAGTGCCCAAAGGTCATCGGTTCGGAGGGCTGCAGATGGGTGTAGCCCGACATCACGGCGTCTTCGTTCTTCCGGGCGAGGGCGATGAGCGTCCTGCGAAACTTGTTGATGAGGGTGCAGAGGTCGAGGAAGGCCTTGCGGGTCACCATTCGGTCGACAGTGGCGTGCAGGTCGTTGCGGGAGCGGGCCGTGTGCTGCTGGCCGCCCACTTCCATGCCGACCTGGCCGATCAGATAGTTCTCAAGGTTGAAGTACATCTCCTCGAGCGCCGGGGTGATCTCGAAGTCGGGCTTGTCGCCCATCGCCGCCATCTTCCGCGCGACCTCCAGGATCTTCGCCGCGGCGGGGGCGCCGATGATGCCCTGGCGCGCGAGCATGAGGACGTGGGCCTTGTTGATGTCGATGTAGCTCTGGTAGGAGCGCTCCACTTCCTCGTCGGTGAGGGTGGGCTTGATCATGTAATCCATCACTTCCTGGGCCGGCGGCTCCTTGAGCCGGCCGCGTTCAATTGCCTGTGCCATTGCGAATTATCCTCTTCACAAAACAGAAACCGGGCGTCGGATCTGCCCGCGGAACCTATTTTGGCGTCGGCAAGGCGCTCGCCGCGAGGATCCTATGGAAAACTTATCCATTAGCTTTAATTCTGTTTAATTTGGCCGGATCCGGCATTTCCATCTCCCCGTATTTTTCCGCCGTCCCTCAAGCCTATAAAGGATAAATGACGCTTAAGAAAAACATTTAAATGAATTAACCAGTTTGCTGCCGCACTCCTGACTTCGGTAAAAACCTAAGAAGTTTCAGCAGTAGCTTCTGCATTTTTCTTGATTTTGAGAGGGAGAGCGCTTCTCATGCCTAAGAAAATCCACAACCTTCCCATCACGGGAATCGCAAGCTTTGCCAAGTACCCCATCTGCACGGATCTCGATCAGCTCGACGCGGACGTCTGCGTGATGGGCATTCCCTACGACCAGAGCACGCCTTACCTTACAGGTTCCAAATTCGGGCCGAGGAGGATCCGCGAAGTCTCCTGCCACTACGGCCGCGGCGATGAGGGTTTCTGGGACCCGGAGCGGCAGGAGCAGTATCTGGCCGCGCCTGTGAGGGTGGTCGACGGGGGCGACGTGGACATCCATCCGATGGATTTCCATGAAACCTTCGACAACATCACAGAGACCGTAAGGAAAATCCTCTCCAAGGGGGCGCTTCCCGTCATGATGGGCGGCGACCACTCGGTGACCTATCCCGAGGCCCGGGCTTTTGACCAATTCGAGGACCTCTGCATCGTTCAGTTTGACGCGCACCTGGATTTCGGGCAGCGCACTTACACAAACGGTAGCCCTATGAGGCTCATCTCGCAGCTGCCCCACTTCAAGAAGATGTGCCAGATCGGCATGCGGGGACTGGGCAGCAACACGCGCGAGGACTTCCAGGCTGCGTATGACTTCGGCTCGGTCGTGATCCCCGCGCGTCAGGCGCTCGAAATGGGAGCCGCCGAGGTGATCAAAAAGATCCCGCAGGCGAAAAACTACTTCGTCACGATCGACATCGACGGCTATGACATGAGCACCGCCCCCGGAGTGGGCTCCCCTTCGCCCGGCGGCCTCAACTACGTTTTTGAAACCGATGTGCTCGAGGGCATCGCGAAAAAGGGTAACGTCGTGGGGTTCGACCTCGTCGAGGTGGCCCCGCAGTACGATCCCACGGGCATCACTCCGCGGCTTGGCGCGATGACGATGCTCGCCTTCATGGGGTTTATCATGAAAGAAAAGGAGAAGAAGGGGCTGCTGAAGCACCGTTCATGATCCCCTCTGCGACGCGGCTTCAATGAGGCCGCGGCGGCTTTGCATCGGCGCCCGAGCTGAGGTTCTGCGGTTTGGGCGCCGCGCTTTCTCCTCTATGCACGGATGTTCGGAAAGAGGACCCGTGCGCTTGCTTCTCTCCTCTTTCCTCATCTGCCCATGGTCTGTCCATGGCGCAAGGAAACAGAAAATGACCCTTCCGCAAGATACGACCCGGGGCCGGCCCATCAGCCGGAAAAACCGTGCCCTCACGCGCAGTCAGGCGCTTGAAATCGTTCGCGCGTCTGACCACTGCGTGCTCTCCACCTGCGACAAGGCGGGCGTTCCCTACGGAGTGCCGGTGACGCCGGTTCTCGTGGACGAGGTGATTTACTTTCATGCCACCGCAAGGCCCGAGAGCCGCCGCCGGGAAAACCTCCTCATGAACCCGGCGGTGAGCCTGTGCTTCATCGGCAAGTCGACTATCATCGAAGACCTCTTCGGCGTGGACTACGCGAGCGCGATCGTGGCGGGGAAGGCGAGCCTTGTCACCGAAGAGGACGAAAGACTGCGGGCGATGAGGGCGATCATCGCTCGACACGCGCCCCATAATCCCCCGGAGCTAAACGAGTCCTATCTTAAAAAGGGACTGCCGTTCACCCAGGTCTGGAAGGTGGAGATCGAAAGTGTGACGGGGAAGGCCCGGGTCGGGGCTGAGCGCTGGAAGTCCGGCGTGTCGCTTAAAACCCTGGAGAGATAAGCCTTGCATTCATCTATAGATACCGGCGCGCTCCGCGTCGTTTTTTCCAGTCGCAGCGGCAACACGGAAAAGCTCGCCCGCGTCGTGTCCTCTTCTCTGTCTCTCCCCGGGCCACGGCGCGCGTCAGACGCTCCGCCCGAGCCCGGAGCGCTCACCTTCTTCGGTTTTTGGATCGACAAGGGCGCGATGGACGCAGAGTCACTCGCTTTCCTCAGGCGGCTTGACGCCGCGGCCGCAAAGGCTGGCCGTACCGCTCGCGCCGCGCTTTTCGGGACCATGGGTGGAGACCCTGCGGGACCGAGGGCGAAGAAATACGAAAAGACAGTTCGCGAAGCGCTCGCGCGGGAGTGCCCGCACCTTGCCGTGGTGTCCCTGCAGCTCTGGCAGGGGAGAATCGCCCCGGAAGTGGTCGAGTCCCTTCGTGCACTTTACCCCCTCTCTCCTGCGGCGCTGCGGTCGATCAAGGAGGCCGCGAAGCACCCGGACGAGAAGGACGAAGCTTCCGCCGCGGCTTGGGCGCTTGAAGTGGCTGCTCCGGCCCCGGCTTTCTGAAAGAGCTCCGCCCGGAAGGACGGGCCTCCCTTCTTCTTTTACTTTTCCAGGGCTTCGGCAGCGGCGTTCTGGCCCGAGAGCCGCCCGAGTACGATCGCGATCGTGAGGCCCTGCCCGTACTGGCTTACCGTTTCGCCTGCCGCATAGAGCCCTGGGATCGGCCGCCCGCCGCGCGAAAGCGCGCGGCACTTCAGGTCGCGCATGACGCCCCCGAAGGTGGTTTGGCCCGCGGGGCTGACTTCTGACCGTAAAAAGGCGTCTTGTCCAGCCGCGAGAAGATCAAGACTTTGCGGCCGCATTCGGGATCCTTCTCGAGCCGTAGACCGATTCCCAGGCTTCAAGCGTCTTTTGAAGTTCGGAGGCAGGCAGCCCGAGCTTCCCGTTGAGCTCCGGCACGGTCTTTCTCTCGACGAAATAGCCGTTTTCCCTGTAGCCCTGCATCACCTTTGCGCGCTCCACCGAGGCTTCGTCGAAAGATGAGCCGGGTGCAATCCCCCCTGGGGGGGTGCCGCGCGCTTCAGGCGCGGTTTCGGCTGTGCGGCGGAGGCAGGAACCGCGTGATCACGGCCGCAAAGACCGACAGCAGCACAACCAGCGCCATCGTGGAGGAAATGCCCCACTTGTCCCCGAACCAGCCGAGGGCCGGGGCAAGAATGCCGCCCGCGCTGAACGAGATGCCGAGCGTGATCCCGGAGGCAAAGCCTACGCTTTTGGCGAGATAAGACTGCCCGAGCACGACGAAAGGCGAATAAGTGATGTTGAAGGCGAGGCTGATCGGGATCAGCATCGCGTAGACCCAGGCGAGGCTGTGCGGCAGGACCGCAAGCGCGATCGCGGGCACGAGCAGGAGGCTCCCCAGCCGGACCATTTTGACGCAGCCGAACCGGTCGGCCAGCGGGCCGCCGAGGAACGTGCAGACGATGCCCGAAAGGGCGATCACGGTGAGCGTCGCGCTCGCGGCCGAGTTAGAGGTCCCGAGTCCATAGATGCAGTAAAGCGGCAGGAAGCTCATGATCCCGGTGTAGCAGACTGAGCGCAGGACGATGAAGGCTGATAGCTTCCCAAAAGACTTCCAGTCGTTTTCCCGATCTTCGGCGGCCGCGGAAGGCGCTTTTCCGGAGGAGGACTTGAAAGGAGCGGGGGCGGACGCCCGGATGCGGCCGCCGAAAAGCAGTAGCGGCACGCCAAAAAGAACCGAAACCACGCCGTAAAACGCAAGGCCCTTAAGCCCAAAGGCTGTGAGCAGGGCGACCGCGATGAGAGGGCCGAGCCCGAAGCCGCCGTTGCCGCCCACCGAGAAGATGCTGATCCCGGTGCCGCGTTTTCCGCCCGAAATGGCGTTCACGAGTTTTGCGGCCTCCGGGTGGAAGATGGCGCTGCCCACGCCGGAAATGAGGATCGCGGTGAAAATCGCCCAGTAGTTTGTGAGAAAGCCCGCGAGTGCGAAAGTGACGCCGCAGAGTATGAGCCCCAGTCCCATGAACCAGTTCCTAGGCCCCCGGTCAGCAAGCCACCCGAAGATGGGCTGCACGATGGTCGACAGGCATGACGAGGCGAACATGAAGCCCGCAACCGACTTGTAGTCGAATCCGTAGGCCGCGATGAAAAAAGGCAGCACGGCGGGCAGCGACCCCAGGTTGAGGTCGGTGAAAAAGTGCGAGATGGCTAAAAGCCCAAGATATTTCTTATTCATAGAGTTTCAGGGAAGGAGAGCTTCGAACCCCGGCAGGGCGGGTATTTTTGAGGGGATTAAAAGGAAGCTTACTGCGAACGGATCCCCCTCGTCACGAAGGGCCTCGAAGGAGAGCTGAGTCCGCAGGAAAGGGCGCCTGCTTGACGCTCTTTTGACGTGCTCTTGACAGTCTCAGGAGTTCAATGCTCAGCGTGAAACTGTTCTCTTATCGAAGAGCTTTATGTATTCAACGATGAGGCTCAGGCCGATTTCCCCGCTGCAGTGGGCCGTCTGGTTTCTGCTGCCGGGGGCGGTTCTCGCCTGGATAGTTTTTGCGACTCCCCACGCGCTGGACATTGCGCTGAGCAGCCCCTTTTATTTTTCTGACGGCTTCTCCCTTAACCGGGCGCCCTTCATGCTCTTTCTGCACCGGGTGGCCCGGGTGGTGCCGATCGGCACGGCCGTCCTTGCCCTGGTGATTGTCCTGCGCACCCTGCGCGCCCGAAAGGCGTCCGGCGGGGGCTTCCTCGACCTGAAGCATCTCTTCTACCTGCTGGCCGCCATGCTCGCCTGCGTGATGCTCGTGAAGTTCCTGAAGACGACGACCGGGGTCTACTGCCCGGTGCGGGTCGACGTGTTCGGGGGCGAGGAGCCGATCGCCTCTCCCACCTTTTCCTGGTTTGCGCGCCCGGGCCACTGCTGGCCCTCAGGGTTCGCGGGAACAGGCTGGTGTCTTTTCGCGCTTTATTTCGCCTTCCGGGACCGGAGCGCCCTTTATGCGAAAAGGGGGTTCGCGCTCGCACTGGGGGTCGGCCTTTTCTGCAGCGTCGTGCAGGTGATCCGCGGCGAGCACTTCTTCACCCACGTGCTGGGGACCGCCCTGATCGACTGGCTGGTGTGCGCGTCGCTTTACGTGCTCTTCTTTGCCCGGGACATCATCCGCGCCGCGGTTCAGGAGAAAAGCGCCACGGCGGGCTCAATGACATTGAGCTCTTTTTCAAGCAGGAAAAAAATCGCGTCAGGGCAGGCGGCCGCGGCAATCGGCGCGGCGGGCGTGACTTCATGCCGTTCAGGAACCAAATGAGAAACAGCAGGAAGAGAAACGTGCTGAGATAAAAGCCGATCCCGGAGATGAGGACAATCCAGGCCTGAAGGGAAAGGAACAGGATCACAGTCTTTCCGGACAGCGCCCCGGGCGCTTCAAAAAAGGGCTTGAGCCCTCTTTTGGTGCGTTTCACCGGGGCGTGCGCTCTTCCTTTGGGATCAGGCGGCGACGTAGGGGAGGATAAAGAGCGCCAGGGCGAGGACGCAGGCCGCCGCTACGACCGCGACCCAGATCCGGTATTCGCGGTCCATTGCGGCGCGCTCCTTCGGATCAGGCTGGTCGGCCGCCCCGGAGGCCTTGAGGTCGAGCGAGAACTCGCCTCCGCGGCCGTACCTGCGGCTGCAGACGAGATAGATCGCGATTCCGATCACGCACCAGACGATCCCGGTCACAAAGGCCTCGCGGTCGAGCTGCGTCATCATGGCGAGATAGATGAGGGCGCTCACCGGCGCGCCGACTGCGATTAAGGGAGCCCTGTAGGGGCGCTCGAGCTCCGGGTGGCGGCGCCGCAGGGCCCAGGCTGCGACGATCCCGATCACATAGTAGAAGAGGTCGGCGAAAAGCGAGAGCGAGGCGATGTACATAAGGGAGTTGGTGGCGATGAGCGCGACCGTGAGCACGCCCAGCGTCGCCACCGCCACGTACGGGCACTGGAAACGGTTGGTCTTCGCGAAGATTTTCGGCATCGAGCCGTCGCGCGCCATCGAAAAGAGGTAGCGCGGGGGTGTTGAAATGGAGGCGTTCAGGGTCGAGAAATCGCCACCGAAGGCGATTCCCGCTGCGAGTAGCGCGAGCGGGAAGCCGAGGATTCCGGCCGAGACCATGGCCTCGGCAAACGGCGCCTCGGCCGTGGAGAGCGCCGTGAGATGCTCGGCTGGCGTGATTCCGATGAGGTACCACTGGAAAAGCGCGTTCACGGCGAAAACCACGAACGGGGCGAGAAACATTGCGCGGGGGATGTTGATGCGGGGGAAGCGGATCTCCTCGCCCATCGCGACGCACGCCTCAAAGCCCGCGAAGCACCACCAGATCATGCAGGTGGCGGAGAAGAACCCGAGCGCGTCGGTCTTGGGCAGGAACGCTGGGGCCTGCACGAAGTAGGGCAGGTGCACGTTCGGGATCATGGTGAGAAACCAGATGGCGGCCACTCCCCAGAAGAAGAACATGAAGGCGTTCTGCAGCCGTCCGGTGAGCTCGACCCCGAAGAGGTTCGCGGCGATGAAGCCGAGCGTCACAATCGAGGCGAGGACGACGTCGGAGATCGGCAGCTCCACCCCGAAGGCGAGGAAGATCGTGCGGAAGTAATAGCTGAAGGCGAGTGCCTCGCCCCCGGTCACCGCGACAAGGGAAATGATGAAGTTCCAGCCCGCGAGCACCCCGGCTCCGCGTCCGAGGCCTAAGGAGGCGAATTGGTAGGTGCCCCCGGCGTAGGGCAGCGCCGCACCCATTTCGCCGTAAAGCAGCGCGGGGTAGATGCTCACTACGAGTGCGAGCAGCGTGGCGAGGATCACCGCGGGGCCGAGGGTTCCCACGACGTTGGAACCCGTGGTGAAAAGTCCCACGCCGATCACGGAGCCTGCTGTGATCGTGATCGCCTCCCGAAGCCCGAAGCGGCGCCGGAGGCCTCCGGAGGCCGGGGCGCTGTTGATGGATGTTGTCGACAAAATACGTTCTCCCTGAATATGGCTTCCCGGGGGCCTGCGGCCCGCCGGTGAGGAAAATGAAAATCACTCCCGGGGACAATCATAAGCAAGTGCGCCGGGGAAAAGGGTCCGGGATTTAGGCGAAAAGCCTGAGACAAAAAGGAAACGAAGGAGGCGGGCTTTCGAAGAAGGGGGGAGTCCCGGAAGCGGAAACGGGGCTCCTTCCCTCCTTAGTGCTTGGTGCGGCGGATAATGAGGTTCCCGAAAAACTGGAAGATGCTGATGATCGCGAGGATCACGAACACCGTGATCCAGATCATGTCGCGGTAGCCCATCTGGTAGCCGTAGCGGATCGCGAAGTCGCCAAGTCCCCCCGCGCCGATCGCTCCCGCGATCGCTGTGATTCCCACGAGGCTTACGAACGTGATCATGGTGACGCGGGTAATACCCGGGACGCTTTCCTTCAGGTACACCCCGGTGATGATCTCAAGGGGGGTGAGGCCCATCGCCTCGCTTGCCTCCACGAGCCCCCCGTCGACCTCCGAGAGCACCTGCTCGATCTGGCGCGCGAAAAAAGGCACCGTGCCGAACACGAGCGCGACGAAGGACCCCGTGACGCCCGAACCCGTGCCGACGATCAGGCGCGAGAGCGGGATCAGCAGCACGATGAGGATGATGAAGGGAATCGAGCGGATGATGTCGATCGCGCGGTCCGTGAAGGTGAAGATCCAGCGGTTTTCGAGGATGCCGCCGCGGCGGGTCGTCACGAGGACGACCCCGGTCGCAACGCCCAGGAACCAGGCGATCGTGCCCGCCACCGCGAGCATGATGAAGGTCTGCTCGAGGCAGGTGAGCAGCTCCGGCCAGAGCCGCTCGAGGTTCGGAGCGATGCGGAAAAGAAAGTCAACCATGTCAGAGCTCCTCCACCGTTACGCGGCGGTCCTTGATGTAGGCGAGCGCCCGGGAGACCGCCTCATTTTCCCCTGAGAGCGTGACGCCCAGCCGCCCGATCGGGGTGCCGGCCACGAAGTCGACGTTGCCGAAGAGGATGTTCGCCGAGACGCCGAAGAGTCGGTAGAGGTTTGCCATAAGGGGCTCGCTCGTCTCCGAGCCCGCGTAGGTGAGCAGATAGACGGGGGCTCCCCCCGTCACCGCCTTGCGCTCGGTCTGGTCCTCGAGGTAGTCGCGCAGGCTGTCAACGTTGCAGGCCGTGTCGATGAAGCTCTTTGTGATCGGCTGCTGCGGGTGCGAGAAAAGGTCGACTGCAGTGCCGCGCTCAACGATGCGGCCGTGCTCCATCACGGCGGCGTGTCGGCAGAGCGACTTCACCACCGACATCTGGTGGGTGATCACGACCATCGTGATCCCGAGCTTTTCGTTGAGTGACCGGAGAAGCTTCAGGATCGAGCGGGTGGTCTGGGGGTCGAGCGCGCTGGTCGCTTCGTCGCAGAGCAGCACCTTCGGGTCGTTCGCGAGGGCGCGGGCGATGGCGACGCGCTGCTTTTGACCGCCGGAGAGCTGCGAGGGATAGGACTCGGCGCGTTCGCCCAGGCCCACGAGCTCAAGGAGCGACGCAATCTTCTCCTTTTTCTTCTCCGGCGTGAGCGCCGAGTGCCGGAGCGCCATCGCGATGTTGTCTGCGACCGTGCGCGAAGGCATCAGGCTGAAGTTCTGGAAGATCATGCCGATGCGGCGGCGCGCTTCGCGCAGCTGCGGCACCGACAGCTCTGTGAGTTCCACGCCGTCGACGCGAACGCGGCCCGAGTCGGGCCGCTCGAGTAGGTTGATGCAGCGCACGAGGGTTGACTTTCCGGCTCCTGAAAAGCCGATGATGCCGTAGATGTCGCCCTTCTCAACGGAAAGCGAGACGCCGTCCACGGCGGTCACGCGGGCGCGGCCGGTGTCGTAGGTCTTTTTGATGTGTGTGAGTTCGATCATGCAGGGCCCTTACTGTTCGGCCACGCGCCGGGCGTGGTCGGCCTTGATGCGAGCGAGAAGCCCGGGGTCGAGGATGAGGTCGAGCGCGGTGAAGGCGAGAAGCCGGGCGCCGAGCCGGATCGAGGCGAGGCCCGACTCGCTGCAGGCCGCCTTCTTGAAGCCCTCGGTATGCGGAACGAGCTTTTCGCAGCTGATCTTGATCCAGGGCTGGATCGTCGGGACCACCTGGCTCACGTTGCCGACGTCGGAGGAGTCCTGAGCCCGGGGAGCCTCTTCTTCCGGGCAGGTCTCGCCCGCCTCGAGGAGGTGCTTCCGGTAGACGGCGTCGAAGGAGGGCGTCGGGACGAGGTTTTCGACCCGGTTCTGCGTGGGCTTCATCTCGCCTCTCGCGCCCGTCATGAGGGCCGCGCCCTCGACGATTTTCTCCACCTTTCCGTAGAGCGCCTCGAGCTTCGGGGCGGTTGCGGCGCGCAGGTAGAAGTACCCGCGCGCGTAGTCAGGCACCATGTTGGGAGCCTTGCCCCCGTCGGTGATGATGCCGTGGATGCGCACATCGGAGGTAACGTGCTGGCGGAGCGCGTTGATGCCGTTGTAGGTGAGGATCAGGGCGTCAAGCGCGTTGATCCCGCGCTCGGGCATGCTCGCCGCGTGGGCGGCCCGCCCGAAAAATTCGATCGAGACCGGGGCGCAGGCGATGTTCGCGGCCGAGAGCCGGTGGCCGGTCGCGCCCGGGTGGACGCAGAGCGCCGCGTCCACATCCTTGAAAAAGCCCTCGCGCACGAAGCTGCCCTTAGCGCTGCCGTTTTCTCCGCCTTCCTCGCCCGGAGTGCCGTAGACGCGGATCGTCCCGCCGGTCTGATCGACGACGGCCTTCAGCCCCACCGCCGCGAGCGAAGAGGTCGCCCCGAAGAGGTTGTGACCGCAGCCGTGCCCGAGACCCGCAAGAGCGTCGTATTCGGCGAGAAACACGATCACGGGGCCGGGCCGCGCGCTTTTGTACTCGGCGGTGAAGCCCGTCGGATGACCGGCGACTCCCACCTTCACGTCAAATCCCTCGGACTTGAGAAGATCGGATAGCCTGCCGCAGGCGAAGTACTCGTGGTTGCTTGTCTCCGGGTGCCCGTGGATGTCAATGGCCGCCTGGCGGTAC
The DNA here is from genome assembly GCF_022809315.2 of Mesosutterella faecium. NCBI lineage: Bacteria > Pseudomonadati > Pseudomonadota > Betaproteobacteria > Burkholderiales > Sutterellaceae > Mesosutterella > Mesosutterella faecium. The sequence goes on from NZ_JAKZJU020000002.1 coordinate 230,214, forward strand.
TCGGGATAGCGCCCGGCGATCCGCTCAAGGATCGCCTCGTGAAGCGCCGTGATGTCCGGCATGTGTTTCTCTCCCCCTAAAGCAATGAAAACAAAAGCAACGGCCCCTTTCGGGGCCGTGCGGGACAGCGGGATCAGTTTACTTCTCAGCGCCTTCCCAGGCGGGGATGAAGGCCCCGTGATAGGTGTCCTTGATGGTCTTCGCGACGTCGGCCGTGTGGTAGGCGTCAACCACCTTCTTGTAGGTCGGGTTATCCTTGTCGGCCGAGCGCGCGACGATGACGTTCACGAGCTTGGCGGCCACGGGGTTTACCTTCGGATCCACGTTCTCGACGAAAATCGAGTCCTTCGTGGGATCAAGGTGCGCGGTGAAGGCGTTGCCGCCGTTGATGAGGGCCGCGGTCACGTCGGGCAGCAGGTTCGCAAGCGCTCCGGACTCAGCCTCCATGATCTTGATCTTCACGTTGTACTTCGTGATGTCGGTCTTGTTCGCGACGTAGCCCTTGGCGGGGTCGACCGTGATGAGGCCGGCTGCCTCGAGCACCTTCAGGGCGCGGCCGCCGTTGGTGAGGTCGCTCGGGATGGCAATCGTGTCGCCGTCCTTAATGTCCTTAATCGACTGGATCTTCTTCTTGTTGTTGAAGACGGCGAGCGGGGCGATCAGCGTGTCGCCGATCGCTTCGATCTTGTAGCCGTGCTGCTTCACGTCGTTCGCGAGGAACGCCTTGTGCTGGAAGGCGTTGAGGTCGATTTCCTTGTCGTTCAAGGCGCGGTTCGGGGTCGCGTAGTCGGAGTACTTCACGAGCTCGACCTTGATGTGGTCCTTCGCGAGCAGCTTGTTCACGGTGTCCCACTGGGCGTTGTAGTCGCCCACGACGCCGACCTTCACGATCTTGTCGCCGGAGTCGGCTTTCTTGTCGCCGCAGCCGGTGAGGCCCGCGGCAAGGACGAGGGAGGCGGCGGCAGCGCCGATCGCTTTGAAAAGGGTGCGTTTCTGCATGGTTGAGGTTCTCTTATAAAAATAATGTTCGTCTGGATGCCGCTTTCGGGCCCGGGCGGCGGCTCAGGGGGCTCGCCTGGAACGGGCTTTTGGGGAAAAGCGTGACGAAAGGCAATGATTTTAACTGTTTCCCGCGTGTTTTTGGCACGGGCGGTTCGCTTCAGGGGGCGAGCCTTCCCCGACGTCCGGCGTCCCGCGGGCTCCGCTGCCCGCGCCTGGGAGAGCGGCGGTCACATTCGGGGGGCGAAGCGGGAATCGACTCGGCTGCTCTTTGTGATGATGTAGTGCATTTCGGTCGGTTCTTCCGGTGAAGTGTTGTTCTTGAACCTGCTGAAAAGCTTACCCCATTTCAAAGCGTGAGCCTCTGGTAATACCTCAGAAGGAGGCGGAAAAAACGCTTCACCTGAGAGCGGCCCGCAGAAAGAGAGGGGCGGGCAATCGAGGGGAAAGCTGCGGCGGTCTACGCTTTTGCAATTTTTGCTGCAACGTGCTAACTTTCACTTCTCGATTTGCGGGTGTCGTATAACGGCTATTACCCCAGCCTTCCAAGCTGGAGACGAGGGTTCGACTCCCTTCACCCGCTCCACTGAATCTGAAGATTGGGGACTTTGCGCCTCAGGTTTTGTTTTTCTGAGCTTTTTTTGTATTTCGCTCCTTGACACAGCCTTTTCTTCGTAGTCTATAAGTCCCTGAGTTTTGGATTACGTGTTGCAACGCTTGGAGTTCTCTTTCTCTGTCCTCGCGTACAGAAAACGGAGTCTTTCCTGCCGCGGCCTCCATGGGACCGGTCTCCGAAAAGGTGCGGGATTCTGCGTAGCTGTGGGCAGCAGGTTTGATTTTCTCAGGATCTGGTTGTTCATAGATCTTCCCTTCCGGCGTTCGTTCAGGAACAGTCTCTTCAAATCCTGAGTCTTTCTGCGGTTTCTCGATTCCCTGAGTCTGTCCGGCCAACCGTTCTGTTGTCAGAATCCGGCTGAGGGTGCTAGAGAACTTTCTCTCATATGGATTGTGCTTTCTGCTAGTGTTGCTTTTGCCTGTGCTCCGGTGCCGATTGGACATCACTGTTGTCATATGCGAAAATCAAAAATTTAATTTCGAAATGAGAAAAGCCTT
>NZ_JAKZJU020000003.1 GCF_022809315.2 Mesosutterella faecium
CTTGGTTCTTCTACACTCCTACCCGTTCATCTAAACCCCCGAAAATTAAGGCTTCTTGCCAAACGCACATCATCTGCGTTACTCTCGTTTCATCACGTTTCGTTTATCGTCATGGTGGCAGGGAGGGTGGCACGGTGGCAGGAAAAAGGGTGGCACAGAAATTAAAACTCTCGGATCCCGCGCAGCTTGCGGACGGGCTTTACAGCGTGGGGAATGGACTCTATTTACGGAAGCGCGGGGTGGCAGCGTCCTGGTATTTCAGATATACAGAGAACGCCCGGCGCCGGGAAATTGGCCTGGGCTCCGCATCCAGGCTCACGCCAACGGCAGCGAAGCGCTTGGCCGTGAAGCTGCGCGCGGACATAGCCGAGGGGAAGTTTCCTGGGCACGAGCAGCAGAAGAAGATCGTGCCAACATTCGGGCAGATATGGGAGCGTGCCGTCGACCACTTCGCCACGCTCAAGGCCTGGCGCTCTAGCTACACGGATGAGAAGTGGAGATCGTCGATCCGGCTTTACATGCTGCCGACGCTCGCAGCCAAGCGCGTGGACGAGATCACCAGGGACGACGTGATCAGTATCCTCGGGCCGGTGTGGCAGCACCACGCTGAGACCGGCCGCAAGATCCGCATGCGGCTCGAGGCAATACTGGACTACTGCGAGTTCAACGGCTGGAGGACGGGCGACAATCCGGCGCGCTGGCGCGGGAACCTGGACCAGGTCTTCCCGCCGCGCGTGCACCCTACCACGCACCTGATGGCCTACCCGTGGCGTGAGCTTCCGGCGCTCTGCCAGGCGCTCTCGGAGAGCAACTCGATCGGATTTAAAGCGATACTGTTCGGGACATTGACGGCGTCCAGGGCGAACGAATTCGTGCCTGCACGCTGGGAGGAGTTTGATTTCGACAGGAAGGTGTGGCTGATGCCGCGGAGGAAAGACGGTAAAGATTACCCGCACCGCGTGCCGCTTTCGGCCCAGGCTCTATCTATATTAGAGAGCCTGCCGCGCGAGGGGGAGTTCGTCTTCTCGCGCCTGGGGCGGGGGCACATATCAAAAGAGACGCCGCGGGTTCTGCTGCAGCGTCTCACTGGAAAGGGCTACACAATGCACGGCATGCGCAGCGCTTTCCGGGACTGGGGAGCTGAGAACGGAGAGGACTTCGTTCTCTGCGAGCTCGCGCTCTCGCACGCGGTCGGCAACGCAGTGACGTCAGCATACCTGCGCACCGACCAGCTCGATCAGCGTCGCCCTCTCATGCAGCGCTGGGCCGACTTTCTTTTGCCCGACGGATATAGTCCAGCACGTCTTTCTTCTGCCAGCGCATAATGCCGTCGAAGCGCACGGGCTGAGCGATACTTCCGGAAGCGCGCAGCCTGTCGAGCGTCGAGCGGCTGATGTCCAAGAAGTCCATGATGTCCGCCGCTTTGACCCAAACCTCGCCCGAGGCAGATGGATCAGCGAGTTTATTCTTGCCCGTCATTTTCTTTCTCCTTCTCCCGAAGTTTTATCGCGGCGTCCAGGCTGTTGCGCGCCAGGTGCCAGAAGTCAAGCGCAATTAAATGCAGCGGGTACGTGAGCTCGGTGCGGTCGCCAAGGGCTTTAATGTTGTCCTCTATCATCTGCTGCCGCTGAGGATCTATCGGCTCGTAGCCCGCATAGTGCTCGTCGATCCAATGCAAATACCACTGCGCTTTCCGCAAGTCCTCGTCGTACGCACCCTTGAAGGGCGCGCGCATGAGATACTTAACCGCGTTGCCCTTGGCGAAAGACATGTAGCCGACGATAGATATAACTTCATGGGGCAGCGAGTTATAGTGCGCCGGGTGGTCGATTTTCTCAGTATTCTCGGGCATGTCTGTTGCTCCTTTCCTGCTTGAAAACCTTGCGGTGAACCTGGGTTATGCGGTTGCGCTGCGTGCCGATCTCCCAGGACTGCCTATTGATGTCCAAGCGCATATCCTCGAGCGTTCGCTCCATGGCTTTCTTGTCGCGCTCGAGCGCCTCGATCCGATCACGCAGCCTGGCGAGCTCCTCGTGCAGCCCGTCGATCCGCGCTTTAGTCCTCCCGAATATCATCTTCTTCCTCCTCGTCCGACCGCTTGCCGAGAATTGCGCGCTCGAACCCAGGCGTTTTTGTAAGCTCGTATAGTCGGCGGGTCGACGCCCTGGCGCGGTTCACAAGCTTGTAGTAGTCGCGGGGCACGACGTTACCCATGCGGGCGTCGTAGTAAAGCGCGTTGCCTAGCGCTACCTCCAGTGCCTGATTAGCTGACATGATCTGCCAGCGCAGGGCCGCTAGAACCCGGGCCGGGGAAGTGCTTGGGTTCAAGATTGTCATGTCATTCATGATCCTCTCTCCTTGATTCAGTCCAGTAATCGTGCTGCCACAACGTGACGTCCGGGTCGGTCCTCGTCGGCGCTGCAATGGCCGGCGGCACGGGCTTGTCGAACATGTCGATAGTCTTCGTGTCCTTCTTCGCGACATCGTCGAAGTGACGCAGCAGAAGGCCGATCTGCGAAACGATCCGGGCGGCGTCCGCCCTCTTCTCCATGTCGTAAGCAAACATCAGGCTGCGCGTCTGGCTGTTGCGGAACAGCAGTCTGCCGCCGTCTTCCGTGAGCTCAATCGATACTGCTATCTGCATTCAATCCTCCACTTTGTCAAGATCCACGACGCGGCGCCTTAAGCCAGGCGTCTTCTTTATCTTTACGTCAACTGACGGCACAACTCTTACCGGCGCAGATGATGGGGCTACAGAATCTTCGACCAAGTGCACCGTCGTCCTCGCCTTCGCCTTCCGCGCGAGTTCGCGGATGCGCTTGATCTCGTCGTACTCGTAGGCCGTCGTGATCGCGCGATCGACCTCCTCTTCCGAGTAGCCCGTCTGTAGCGAGATGTCCCAGTTCGACAGTCCACTCAGCATCATCCCGACCATCAAGCCCTTCTCTGCGCGAGTGATCGTCTTCTGAACCAACTTTCTGCGCGCCGGATCTTCGTAGACCCCAAGCCGCTTCAGATGATTTGAGATAGTCGTTTGCGTGACTCCGAAGTGGTCGGCGAGCGCGCCGCACGAGGCGCCAGCTAGATAGCGGCGGCACATTTCTTTCAGCGCCTCTTTTGTTTCCAGCATTCCGGCGCCGCGGTGGGAATATGTTTGTATGCGCTTCGCGAGCGCTTCCAGCACAACAGGATCTGGGTTCATACATCCCCCTGCGCACGGTGCCGGCTGCGCTCCGGATCAAACCCCTGCGGATAGCGGGCACGCAGCTTGCTGATGTTCAGACGCATGACATCGCTCAGTTTCCAGCCTTGCGCGGTGCAGTACTCGGCCACGAACCACAGCAAATCCCCCAGTTCACGCTTCGCATGCTCAGGATCTGGCTCGTGCCCTTGGAATGTCTTTTGATAGATTCCGCAGATCTCTCCGATTTCAGAGACCATGCCCAGAGTTGCGTGCTGCGCCATCTCGTCGCGGGTTAGTTCCGGGTTTATCGTCCGGGCTGCGTCACTCTGATAGACGTTCGCGTCATATTTGTCGTACGTTATTTCCATAACCTGCCTCCTTCATTCATCTCTACCCGCCATGTCGTCGTCCCGCTTCGGCTTTCCCACACGCTGAAGCGAACGATCTGCGTACGCTTATCGGGGCTGAAAGCCACATCGACAGGCTCCGGCTGGGTGTACAGCCCACCGCCAAGCGACTGCCAGAGGTACTTGCGAGCTGTGGATATCTGCCATTCCGTGATCCAGCCTTCGGGCTTCTCGTCGTACAGCACGCGGGGGGTGTTCTCGGCATCCTCGCCCTCGCGCTGCACGGTGACCTTCAGATGGCACATGTCAGAACGGGACATCTTCGTCGTCTCCGAATGCCTGCTGCTGGGCCGGGGTCTGCTTGGGCGCGGGCGGGTTGCCGTGCGCCTTGGCACCGAGCTGCATCTGCTCGGCAATGATCTCGGTCGAGTAGCGCTTGACGCCGTCCTTTTCATAGCTGCGGGTGCGCAGACGACCCTCGATGTAGACCTCGCTGCCCTTCGTAAGGTACTGCTTCGCGGTCTCTGCCTGCCGCCCGAACAGCACGACGTTGTGCCACTCCGTCTCCTCGGTGCGATTCCCAGACTGGTCTTTTCGTGTCCGAGACGTCGCGACGGCGAGCCGGGCGACAGACGTTGCAGACGTCGTCTGTCCCATCTCGGGATCGCGCCCAAGGCGGCCAAGAAGAATGACTTTGTTCACTGATGCCATTTGTTTCTCCTATGCGAGTTGGTTAGTTGATCGGTGTTTCGATCTTTTCTATCTGCAAGTCTTTGAAGGCGTCCGGGTGCATCAGCGCGATCAGCGCGATCAGTCGGTAGAAGTCCTGCAAGAGTCCGGGTTGCCCGTCCTTCTGCATGCCAGCCAGCCGACCGTAGATGTATGCGCGCTCATCAGGCTCCAGCCAGCCCTCAGTCTTCTTCGATACTCTGACAAGCAACCGCTCGCGCTCTTTGTCTGTCAGCAGACCGAGCACTTTCCATGCGACGGAGAAATCCATCAGGCACCGGTAGAGCGTCGCCACTAGCTCATCCCCGTTGACTTCTGTTTCGTCGATAATGATGTCCATGCCGTGCGCCATTACTTGATCCTCAGAGAAGTTCCTGCGGCGCCCAGCTTCGCGCCGGGGATGGTGGCGCCCTCTTTCAGTGCGGCCCGCAGGCCCGCTTTGTCCAGCCGCGGAGCCGGGTGCACCCAGTACTTATCCGGGATCTGAGCCTCGTCGAAAATCTCAACGCTGGGGGCCGTTTTGGCCACGCTGATCCGGAAGTCCGGAGATTCAACCTTCTTAATCCCCTGAGCAGTCATTGCGTCGAGAAGGTACTGCTTGAGGTGCTTGTTGCGATTCTCCAGAGCCTTTCTGCGTTTGTAGATAGCCTCTTCTCGATCCTTCATTTGCTCGATCAACGCCTGGCTGTCGTCCATAAATGCGGCGACAGCGCAAGCTTTGGCGTTGAATGTGACCTGGAGCGAGGAGAGTTCCAATTCAGCGGCGGCGAGAGCTTTTTCGTCATCCACCTCTCCTGTTTCTGCGTCAAAGCAGAGCTGGAGGCGATTGATGGCAGCAGAAAGCTGATCGTTAATTTCGTACAGAGAACTCATGGCCATTCCTTAAAACGGGATGTTTTCGTCAGGTTCGCTAGACGAGGCTTCCTGGATGGGCTCGGAAGTACGAACGCGGAGCGTACGGTCTTTCAGCGTCGCGAGCCTCTTTTCCATCGCCTTTGCCTCGGTGGCTCGGTCGAGGATCTCGGCCGCGGTCATCTTCGTCGTCTTGTCGAACGGCGTGATGATGTTCATGCTGTACGGGTAGCGCTCGTTGCTGGGATCGTTAATCCTCTGGAGGAGCAGGCCAATCGGCTTGTCGATGAGTTCAGGAAAGCGATCAACAGGCGTCACCGTTCCGTTGCGATTCACATCTCCGCTTACAGATACAACCTCCTTCAGGCGAAGAACTGTCATGATGGCGTCCACAATGGCGCGGTTGAATGTCGCTTCGCCATTGATCTTCTGAACGCACATCGAAATGTTGCACCGCTGTCCCTCAACAGACAGGAAGTCAAAATGCATGAACCCAGCGCCGCTGCGTGTTCTGATGAAATAAGCGTCCTTAAAAACGCCCTCATAGGCGCCGCTGATATCAATCATTTGTGCTTTTCCGACAGAGCGAGCGCCCTTAGGATCGAGAGAAAATTTCATTTCATGCTCCTTTAACGTTTGAAGTGATTCCGTAGTAGCTGCATATAGCCGCATCGACTGCAGCAAGGTCGTTGTCGATTTCTGGATCATTGAAGAGTCCCATGGGAGACTTGACGGTGTCTGACCCCGAGTTCTGCGTTGAGAAGAAATAGCGGCCATTGACGACGTGTGTTCTAAGAACTGTGGTGAACAAGCCCTCTACAACAATCTTGTCGTCCAGAAGCTTTCCGAGCGTCTTGATGCGCGTGTTTCCGAACTCGTCCGTTGCTGTGTGAGCAAGGACGTAAACCCGCTTGTCGTGATCGAGATCTGAAGCGGCTTTTGCGATATCGAATCCGGCGCCCCCGATGTCGTTGAACTTGTCGAACGATTTCTCGTTTCTCCGGTTCATGTACATATTCGCTAGGATGTACTGCCAGTCATCGATGACGATGATTTCATCCTTGGCTCTGGACATGACGGCAAGAATCGTTTTAGGGTTGTCGGCGACATAGATATTCCCGCCGTCATCCTTCACCTTAACTTCTCGCCACCCTTTCGGAGGGAAGGGGAGAGGCTTTCTCTCGGGCTGGATGAGTAGCGTTTTGCTCGGATCCAGGTTCCTGAGAGAGCAGGTTTTGCCAGTTCCAGACTCTCCCAAGATCAATGTGGCATAACTCATGTTTGCTCCATAAAAAAATCCGCCTGACTTGCGCCTGGCGGATCTGATGTAAAACTCTAAAATTTTCAACCTACTACAATTTGTAGTAAATTGCTTTGCTTAATTTGTCAGCATCTCAATTATTTTTGCTAGCCTATTAAACTGTTCTCGGAACGAATCCCTGCTGCGCTTCATCGTATCTAGTGCGTAGCCGAATTGTTTTTGCCCAATAATATCTTCGTCAGTAAGTGCAAAAACAGGTTTAGAAAGGCTCTGGCTCATTGCTATAAGTGAATTAAAGTCAGAGATGTGAGCAAGATCATAGGCATTAAGTCCCCCTCCATTTTTAGAGCGGTTGGCATTTAAAACATCCTGAACTGTTCCCCGATCAACTATGCAATCAATTTCTTTTAATGAGGGGATTAAAACGGTATCTATAGCCTTTCTTATCTCATTAATCCATCTGTCAAAGGATTTAGCCGGTTCTTGATTCCTAATGCGGTAGCGCTGTTGAATTGTCCCAAGAAATTGAGGATGATTGGTAAGAGAGGAGCTTGTCCGCCCTGGTACCGATAATTTAAAGCTGTCGATTTCCTGGTGCCATGATTTAATATGTTTTGATAGTGATGAAATTGCTTGCCAGCAGAAGAAATCCGGTGTCGTTGGCACAATGAAATAGTCGCTTGACATCAGCATTACTTCGTTAATTCCGCCAACATTGGGGCTCATATCGTAAATAATGAAATCAAACCCGTCTCTTTCAGCAAGCGATCTGATTAAACGAGGTAATGCCCCAGGAAGGTTTCGTGTGGCGGGGATGCCAACAGCAATTTTCAAAGCAATACTTACCTGAGAGTCCATATCTGAAATATTCAGGCTCCCAGGCAAAAGATATAAATTCTCATTTTGAGTGGGGAAAAGGTTACCTTTTTCATTCCCTAAAATGTTATCTGGAGTATCCCCGTCGATTAATTGCTCAACAATAGTCTTAAGAGTAAGGTTTGCCCGGCTTCCATAAAAATTGTCAAGTCCATCGCTCATTTTCCCGTAACCCAGAACAATCCCCGTCAGGTTACATTGAGAATCCAAATCAACGAGAAGTACCTTATAACCGGCGTCCGCCAGAGCCCACCCTAGATTAAATGCGGTCGTCGTTTTGCTGACTCCGCCTTTGTGATTAAATAAAGAAATTGATTTAAGCATTGCCCGGCCTCTTTGTAGGAAATACATTCTGTGTTCGGCTTATCGCCATTAAAACGTGCCACTAATTTTAACGGCTACTAAAGCGCCCACAGATGCCCTCTGTTAAAAGAGCATGTGTTGGCGTTTTGTCCTTCCTGCACCGGTGGAGACTGCCCCGGGCCTGTGGCTCAGAAGAGCTTCAGGAAGTGAGCCGCGTCAGGTCGTGCAGCTTGTCACTCGGGCTCCCCGGCATGCCGCTGCCGGATCAGAGCCGTCCGGGGAATTTCACCCCTTGAACTTGCCTTTATCGCAAGCCCTTGTGTCTGGATGTGGTCCAGAGATAAGGGTTCGCTTTTCTCCCTGTGGGATGATTGAGTTTGTAGAGGACCTAGCAAGCTCTCTTAGCTCAACCATCCCTTAGGAGAAATCACATGACAGAAAAAGATTCAAACGCCTTTACTTCCGAAGAGGCTGCCCAGATCATCATTGCTGGTATTGAAAAAGGAGCTATCCATTTCCCGTTCCTCCAGGCGTTCGATCATGAGAAGCTTCAGAGCCTTGTTAAGCAGGACATCGAAATGCGAACTTCCAGTAGAGTTCCGTTCGAGAAGGCAATAAACGAGGCAATAAGCAATCGTTTCGCGTCTCAACTTGGCTTTTTGGCTCGAATGGATGCCCTCTACCTTCTCTGTCTCAGGCAGATGCTTGTCACCGGACTTAAGGATGAAGAAGCCAAGAGGATCGTCGATATGGCCGCCAGTCAGTTCATGTAAGTCCTTGAGAACGTCAATCAGGTGGTTTGTTGTCGATCCCCACCTGTGAAAAGACTCAGTGCCGTTCTTGAGCTCGGCCGCCCAGATGTCGCGGGCGGCCTCAGCGGTGATCTTTTTGCCTTCCATCTCACCACTCCTTCCTGTTTCCATTGGTGAGCCCCTCTGTGAGGTAAAGTTCTTGGAGACCAATCCTTATTTCCCTCACAGAGGGGGTGCAGCAATGCTCAATTTCATCAAAGCCATTGAGCCGTTTTTCACTATCATTTCCGCCATAGGAGCCATAGCTACGGCCTATTTCGTCTTCACGGGGCTGGGTTTGAACAGGCCAGATATTTGGATTCACAGCACCGGAATGGTTTCCTCCGATGTTGGGAAAAGGAATCGCCTTTTCTTTGTTGTTCTTTCTGTAAACCGCGTGCCGCCAAACTTTGTGATCAAGAAAATCACAATCAAATGGTGCAAAGTGTTCCCCGAGATCGATCCAGGCAGGCTCTCCGAGAAAGACATTGAACGAATGCAAACGAGCTCCACGGGAAGCCTGACGATTCATAACCTCGACAGAGTTCAGAACCTGCAGGTGTTTTTTATCCCGCCAGAAAACTGGAATGGCATTATTCATTTGGTTCTCCTAGGCTCTTATCTGACGCGCATGAGCTTTGACGTAAGGTTCCGTGACTTTTTTTCAGAGTTCTAGAAAGCTCATCAATTGAAGCGCTTAGCGTGAGAAGGCCGGACCCGATTTGCACTGATAGAAACACAATGGCCACGCAAATCGCAATGCCAGTCAACGAAAGAAAAAATGCCGTCATCTCAGACCCCCGCGATCGCTCGCAGCGCCCAGAGCACCCAGCTGCCGACGGTGCATGCGCCGATGAAGACGAGACCCACAACAGCCGTTACGATCCAGTCTGCTTTGCTCATGTATGGCTCCTTTCTCAGATGCACCGGGCCGTTTTTGCAAGCGCCCTGTCGAAGCCGAAAAGCTCCAAAAGATCGGCTCTTGTGCTGCTGTCCGGGGCGATCCTCTGCCCCTTGTAGACGGCTGACATGTCCCCGTGGTCGTCAGTGAAGACCACTTGGGCTTCCCACGTGTGGCACGGGAAGTTCTTGTCACCAAAGGTGGCGGCCTCGGGCCGGCGGATGAAGACCAGTTTGGTGCCCTTGCTGGGGAAAACCGCGAAACAGAGTTCCATTTTCTTTTCCTCTTCGCCGAATTTGAAAACCGGCTCGCGTATGTAGTTTTAACTTCGTTATGAGGAACTATAGCTACAAATTTAAGAAAAGTAAAGCTACGCAGTTCCGAAGATAAAACTACGTAGCACAAGTTTGTCCCACATCAAGAGGAACAAAAAAACCGCCCTGCTAGGGCGGCGCATTTAAAGATTTGGCCTTTTAAAAGGGGCCGCTACCAGACCTGTCAACGACCCTCCCAATCAAGTAAAACTTCGACATTTCGTTTGGCAATATTTCTTCATCTTCCATGTTGGGGTTTTCGGAATGAACAATTACGCCGCCGTTCAGCTTTTTGTATAACCGTTTGACTCGCACTTCGTCGGCAAAGCAAAACGCATACACCTTACCGGAAACTATTGGGAATTTTCGGCAATCACAGAGGATCGTGTCCCCGTCGAACAGTATTGGCATCATGCTGTCACCGTGTACCTTTAAGCGGCGGCACTGAGCCGGATTTAGCCCGCGTTCCGTGAACCATTCTCTGCGATAGTATGCAGGCTTAGACTCTGTTGCCTCTTCAAAAGATGGGGAATCCTCAGATCCGGCTCCGCAGCGTACGCGATATTCGGGAATGATAATGTAGTCGTCGGAGCTTTTTGATTCATCTGAAGGCAACACCATCGAGTCGCCGGGATTTCCGACCCCTTCTGTGAGCCATTTCAGGCTAACGCCTAAAAACTCAGAAGCCTTAATTGCGTTGATGGCGGTCAATTGCTTTGTTTTTCCGTTGAACCAATTACTGACCGACGGATGAGACAGCCCGCAATATCTGGCCAATTCAATCTTTGTCTTGCCAGACTTTGTAAGCGCAATTTCCAATCTATCTTTAAGTTCTGACATAGAGCCTCCCGTAGGAAATACTACCGAACAAAAGAAAACCAAAGGACGGGGTTGTAGTTTCTTTTTATGTAGCTATAATTACTTAAAAGTAAATTACCACTACGTAAGCGAAATTATGACTACGTGTAGACGAAACAGAAGGCTCGACCCTGAAAGGTCAGAAAAGGTAATCGATGCCTTGGGAGGTGTTGTTTCTGTTGCCAAGACGTTCGGCATTCGACATCCGTCAGTTTCAGCATGGAAGAAGGTCGGCATACCAGAAGACAGACTCCAGTTTCTTCAGGTGAGATACAGAAAAGTGCCGGCTGTAGCCGAGACTCTCGATTTTCACCCGTGGCGCGACCGCGAATAAGAGAGTGCCATGTCGTACAGGGCGATGGACTGGGCCGCATCAGTTGATGTTGAAACTTCGCAACAGAGGCTTTGCCTCATGCTGTTGGCTTGGCACATGAGTGAAAGAACGGGGGAGTGCTTCCCGAGTCAAGCATTGCTTGCGAAAGAGGCACACATCAGTCTTCGCGCCGTGCAGTACGCCTTGTCTCAACTGGAACAAAAGAACCTCATCACCAGACGAGCAGAGAAGGATGATCGAGGCGTGATAGTCCGCACTCTCTATGCGATGTCTATATCGAATAGGGTGTCGCAAGGCGTGCAGGACGTGTCGCATACCGTGCATGAGGGTGTCGCACAGGGTGCGGGAGGGTGTCGCACGGATTGCACCGGGGTGTCGCATACCGTGCATGAGGGTGTCGCACAGGGTGCATGTAAACAAGGAATAGAACAAGGAATTAAACAAGGAACTGAACAGGGGATAGAAGCTCTTCCTCCCTCCCCGCCTCCGGCGAGGAGGAAGACCGCGTTCCCCTGCCCACCAGAAATCAACCCTGAGGCATGGGACGCGTGGATGCAGGTTAGGAAAGCAAAGAGGACGGGCGGAATCACGGAGTATGGGTGGAAGCTCTTCTGCAATCAAGCGGCTAAGGCTGGACTAACACCAGCGCAGGCGATAGATCTCTGCATAGAGCGGGGATGGCAAGGATTTAAAGCCGAGTGGCTGAAGAGAGAGCAGGAACCGGAGGACGACTTCAAACGCATGGGTAGGCAGGAACGAGAAAGGCAGAGGCTTGCGAAGCAGCAGGGTCAGGCGCCGGCGCCTTCTTCGAAGCCCGCTTCTGAACCACAGAACCACGACGACGAAATCTACGAGGAACTCAATGGACTCTTTTGAAGCCGCACGGATCGACCGTCATGCTCCATTCGGACCGGTGATCTACATCACCTTCCGATCAAAGGTTTTTCCGGATCACGCAACACCAAGGCTCAAGGTCAACTGGGGCTTCGGTGACGGCGAGGAAGATCTCGTTCCATACGTTGACGACGAGGTTTTTATCGATCCATTGGACAGGTTCCAGGACGTGGACTGGCGATTCTGCCGGGGGCATTCCGTTTCCGTGAAGTCTGAGGAGGGTATGGATCCGGTGATGTGGGCCTGCAGAGACAACATATTGAACGCTGATCCGTGCTTCGCTTCTTTCCTGGACTCAACCGACAGAATGGAGGTTTACAGAGATGGCAGATGTCTTTGCAGGGACCGTTGAACCGGCAAAAACCCGCGGCGCCTGGAGCGACTACAACGCCCGGATTGCCGAGGACATCGTCAAGTGCGGACAGCTGCAGGGCGATATCGCTTCGGAGTTGATGTACCCGGCCAGTCGGCTTGCAGGAAAGAATCCGCTCGTGAAGTCCTTTGACTTCCGTCCTTCGGAACTCACTATCTGGGGCGGCGAAAACGGAGCGGGAAAGTCAGCCCTTATGAATCAGCTTGCTCTTTCCATGATGTCTCAGAGCCAGAAAGTTTGTTTGTTCTCGTTCGAAATGGATCCGAAGCGGACGCTGATCAGCTGCATGCGCTGCGCTTTTGGCCGTTCGCCCACGACTCAGGATCTTTTCCCTTTCTTCGACTGGGCGAACGATTTGCTCTACATCTACAGGAACCAGGGCGCTATCAGCGCGGAGTACTGCGCAGACGGTGTCTTCTACGCCGCGAAAATGCTCGGGTGCCGGCACATCGTTGTGGATAACCTCATGATGCTCACGACTGGAAACAGCTCGGACTCGGTTATGCAGTCTCAGAAGCGCGTGGTCCAGACCATGAAAGAAATCGCTATCGCAACCGGCGCCCATATCCATCTTGTCGCGCATCTTCGCAAGCCGGCGAATGGTCAGGGGCAGAACGCGAAGCCGTCCCGTTTTGACATCTCCGGATCGTCAGACATCAGCAACCTGGCCGATAACGTGGCCTTGCTCAGGCGCAATCGAGAGAAGGAGCAGCAGATTATCGACGGCGGATTTCGTAATGACCAGTGGGACTCTGAACCGGATGTCCTTCTGACAGTAGATAAGCAGCGAGCAACCGGAGACTCAAGCATGACGCCGCTCTGGTACGACAAGCCTAGCGGCCAGTTCTGCATAAGCTCAGCTCGGTATCTGCAGGACTACATGCCGTCCGGGATGTCCGGAATCGACACGACAAAACCGCATCAGCTCGATGCCATTCAGGGACTTAAGGAAAGGAGCAAGCCATGGGAACCGATATGAGCTACTGGAGCAACCAGCTCGCAGCTATAGACGCAGAAGAACTCAAGAAACAAAAACGACGAGAAAGAGCTGTTAAAGAAAGAATGCGAGCGATTGGAAGACAAAAAAAGCCTCGAAAACCCCGAAAGCCCCGCACGAAACTCATCGCTTCCCAGGGAGAAATCGAAATTATTTCGAGAGCCTGGGCGTGCATGAATCATTCAGATTTCTGCGCGGGTTCAAAAGTAAGCAGGAAAACCGTGTGGGCAATTTTGAAAATGTATCCGGTGTCAAACTGGTCTATCGACAAAGCTTTGTCATTCGCGAAAACGGTGGAGATTAAATGATTTTTAAGACTCGGCATAAAAACTACGCCCTGGAGGGGCTCAGGGCCAGAGGTCGTCTCAAAACAGGCGAGCTGAACAAGACCGAGCAGTCGTACTCCGATTACTTGGAGGGAGAAAAGCGCTCAGGACGCATCTTAGATTTTTGGTTCGAGAGCATGAAGCTCAAAGTGGCTGATGGCTCATGCTGGTACACGCCGGATTTCGTCGTTCTTCGCCCAGATGGCAGGATCGAGCTGCACGAAGTGAAAGGCGCTCCAGCGGTGTTCATGGACGACGCGAAGATCAAGTGCAAAGTCATTGCCGACAAATACCCGTTCGATTTTTTTGTTATCTATCCCCGACGCAAAAAAGACGGCGGCGGGTTCGATGTTCTTCCTTACCCTGGCAGGAGATAGTCCGATGCATAGCTACACATGGCACGTCGTTGCGCAAATGCGGGATATGCCCAAAAACGGCAAGAGGGTTCTCTTCGAGGCCCGCTCCGGGTTTCGCTTCTATGGCAAGCGAACGGGCAGGGAAACAGTCGAGATGCTCTTAACTGGCAGAGAAATCTCATGGGTTCTTATCAAAATGTGGGCGGAGGAAGAAACGCCGGAGAACGAAGGAGCGATCGAGCGAGGACGGCGGTTTAATAGGAGTGGCTTCGATGGACGTTGAGCAAAGATTGCGCAACTGGGGGAGGTGGAGCAGGACTGGAAGCGGTTCGCACGCACAGGCTTCGCCTATCTACCGCATGATGAGGGAGAACAATCCGGACTACGAAGTGGAGCCTTCGGCGCGGCTGTTCTATGACGAGCAGGACGCAATGCGCGTGGACAAGGCGATCACAAACGCCAGGCTCTACCCGTATGAGAAGGAAATGCTGAAGATGCGCTACATCCAGCTCTGCAATCGGACTTTCATCTGCCGGTACGAGAGGATCCTTTACCGAGAATTCGACACTCTCATGGCGATAGCCGTAGCGAAAGTGAAGCACGAGCTTGAATTCGATGTATAATTTCCATTACAACTTGAACGGTGACCCTGTGTCTTTAAACCTGCCTTTTGGCGGGTTAGGCGCACCAAAAAGAAACGTGAACCCCGGTCAGAGATGATGCGGGGTTTGTTTTTGGGGTACGATTGTTTCGTACCATTTGCTCGACTTGTCGACATGGAAAAAAACAGTCGCAGTTTCGCCATTAGATTTGAAGGCCCGGCCCTGGACGACCATACAATGGATGTTGCCCAGCTGGCTCCGGCGCTTTTGGCTGTAAATGACGCACTAGTCGAGTTGAATTCTGCTGTCAATAAAGACGACGCCAAGGTTCGTCTTAAGGTTTCGGCCGACTTTAAGCCTGGCAGTTTTATCATCAACCTGACTTTAGACGTTGGCTTACTTACCCAGATTCAGGATTTTTTGCTCAGCCCGGCAACAACAGCAACATGCAACGCCTTCACCCTAATCGAAGCGTTTATTGAGATCTTGGGGCTTAAGAAGTTTTTGGAAGGATATAAGCCAGACGCCGTTAACTGGAACGAAGATAAATCAAAAGCAACCATTGTGTTCAATAACAACACGATGATTGTGAATAACTATACCTATTATGGGTATAAAAACATTAAGTGCCGCGAAGCTTGTTCTAGGATTGCCGATCCTCTTTGCCAAGAGGGAATAGACGCCATTTCTGTTGCGACAGAACAGCGAGAATTTAGGCTTGAAAAAGCTGATCTTGATTCCTTTCAGAGGCCGGAAGAAAGCCTGGAAATTAACTCTCATGTAAATGAAGCGGCTCTGCTTATTGAGACGGCGTCATTCAAAGATGGCGGAAAATGGAAAGTATCTTTAGGAGAAAAAAACTCGATTTTTGCTTCTATCGAAGATACGGAATTTCTAGCTCGCATCGATGAAGGAAAAGAAAGATTCGGCAAGGGCGATGTTCTCATTGTCGATCTTGAAACAAAGCAAATGGTGGAAGGTGGAAAGCTTGTTATTCGCTACTCCATCCTTAAGGTGAAGCAGCATAAACCAGGGGTGGAACAGCTAGAGCTTTTGTAACCTTCTATAGGAAACGAATTCAAGCCCGAAGGTCGGAAGATCTCCGGGCTTAATTTTTATGCCGGTGGAGTGTGGAAACGAGTTCTCGAAAGAGGCCGTCTTGCCAAGCGCATTCCATCGGCACCAGTTACGCCGGGGCTTCGCCCTCCTTTTAACGTACGCGATGCTGTTACCTGCAGCGAAGCTCCGGCACCCCTATTGCAGCCGACTCTCCTAAGTGCGGTGCTTTCGCCGGGGTCGAAAGGCTCCGGCTCTTTCTATTTGGAATCGCCATGTCCTTTATGAACACCGATGTTGAAAAAGCTATTGGTGATTTGGACCAGCGCCTGATGATGGTTGAGGCAAAGGTCCGGCTCGGCGAGCAGAAAGAGCAGAAGCAATGGGCAGAAAGTGCGGCTAGATCTGAGGCTCGCTTTAATCGTTTCATTGGCGGCCTGTGGGGCGCGATTATTGCGCTTTCGATTGTTCTTATCGTTCTCTGGGCTAAGAAAACAGGAATTTAATTGCCTCGCTTATCAAGACCACAACAAGGGCTACAGGCCCAGCAACGATGAGACTCATTCTCCTTGTTTGCTGTGCTCTTCTTTCAGCTTCGGCTTTGGACTCCAATGCGATTTGCCTTTGCAGTGTTTCGTTTTGCGCGTTGATTCTTTCAAGTGTTTGTACAAGGACACGGGCAAACGAGCAGGCGCTGTTATCAACGCTTGCAGCCATTTGGTGCGCGGCGTCACTAACAAATCCATTTGGAAATGGATTGGCTCTGATTAAGGTTTGAAATAAGCATGAGGATGCATAGTCAATTAGTTCTTTCTCGTGCTCTGTGATTGCCATTCTTGAACTCCTTTGTTTCGTGACGGTATGCCTCTGCTCCACATCTGCGCCTATCCGGGATGCCAGGCGGCCATACCTTTGACTGATAAGTATTGCTCAAGGCACAAAGAGAAAGGCAAAGAGCTAGCCGCCGAGCGCGAAGCGAGAAGAAAGAGATTCAAGGGAACGGCTTCGCAGCGTGGCTACGGTTCAAAGTGGCAGCGCCTGCGGGCCCAATTCCTTAAATCTCATCCTCTTTGTGAGGAGTGCAAGCGGCAAGGCCGGCTGACTAAAGCCACGGATGTTGATCACATCATCCCGCATCATGGCGACCCAAAGCTAATGTGGGATCAGAGCAACTGGCAGGCTCTGTGCCACGAATGTCACAGCCGCAAGACCGCTAAAGAAAACGGTGGGTTCGGTAACTCAGTGCTTTGAGAAGCGGTTGTTAAGGTCCGCAATGATTTTGGGTTGAGTAATAAGTATCTCGACGGCTGAATTGATCAGAGTGGATAAGCTTTCTGCGGTTCCTTTGGGGTCGAGCCCAGACTTGTCCAAGCTGTCTAATGTTCCCGCGTGAACAAATTCATTACCGGCAAATCGGCAGACATTTAGAAGGCTTTCGATCTGAGTGTTTCTCTTCGAAACTTCACTAATTTTAGAGGCTAAAGTTTTCTGGTCGTAGCCCAGCCAAGTTAAAAGTTGTTCGAGGCAAAGTCTTAACAGCATGCATGATCCTCTTGGCGATCTAGTGAGGATGCTCTGAGCTTCTCGAAATGTTTTCGCAGCTGGCTCCGGCATGTCTTTATGCGGTGCAACGTCTTTGTAATCCGGATAGACAAGCTCTTTATTCACCCAGAGAGCGGGCTTGTTGCAATTGAAGCAAACAGAGATGGCTGCTTCTTCGCTCTTAAAGTCTTCTGAGAAGTCCTTTTTTATAGAAACCCAGTGCATTGTGGCCAAAACACCACAGTGCGGACAGGTGAACGCGTGAGCCTTAAATTTAGGTTCGTTCATAGAGGTGCTTATGTCGGTTGAGAATAAAGTGTCCTGCCTTTCCTCTGTATATAAGGGCATTGGCGAGGCTAGAAAGATTTTAGATCGACTGGCCGAGATCACGGACAAAAGATTCAGCGGAGAAGTGCTGCCGCTTGAAGAGATCGTTTCTCTGTCGTCGCAGCTTGACGAATGCAAGACCGATATTGAAATCAAGCTCATTGAGTCCGAGCAGGTCGACAGCAGGGGGTAGGGGGATCAGATTTTGAAATCGAAAAACCTCAAGACCGCGCCCTTAGTCAATTTTTTGCGTACGAACATCGATTTTTGAAAATGCCGGCCAGACGAGTTTCAGACGAGGACAAGCGGGCGAGCGGGGTTCATTTGAGCGCGAGGAGCGTCACGGTGCGTCATGACGGCCGCCCCTGGCTGTCTTCTGATCCCCCGAAGGGGCTGACAGGAGACGCTCGCGACGCCTGGACGAATGTGCTCGCCAATGTCCCGGCGGGAACGCTTAAAGCCACGGATGTCGCGGTTTTCGAGCGCTGGTGCCGCAACTACGCCCTGTATCGGAAGCTGGCGAAGATGGTTGAAAGGTCCGACGGGTCGTGCCTGATCACCGTGGACGACAAAGGAAATAGGCGAGCGGCCCCGGAGTTTCTGATGATGCAGCAGGTCGATTCAACCCTGCTGAAGCTTGAGAAAGAGCTTGGTTTCACCCCCGTTTCGCGCACGCGCGCGCCCGTAGCGGAAAGCGAAGAAAAGGATTCAAGCAACCCGTTTGAGAACTGATGAAAAAGCCTGACTACGTTGCCATAGCAAAGAAGTATATGAGCGACGTGCAGGACGGGACTGTGCCTGCGTGCCGCTATGTGAAAGAGGCGGTAGAGAGGCAGAAGGAAGACCTGAAGCGGTGGCGGGGCAATGACGGCGACTTCTACTTTGATGAGAAAGAGGCCGGCCGCCCATGCTGGTTCATTGAGAACCTGACTCACACCAAAGGCGAGCTGGCAGGCCGGCAGATTCATCTCGAGCCGTGGCAGGTCTTCGTCCTCACGACGCTTTTCGGGTGGAGGTCGAAGGCTGGCAACAGGCGCTTCAGGTCGGCGTATGTCGAAGTGCCCAGAGGAAACGGAAAGTCGACCCTGCTCTCCGGCATCGGCCTCTTCTGTTTGTGCGCAGATCACGAGCCCGGCGCCGAGGTCTACAGCTTTGCAACGACCCGCGAGCAGGCGAAGATCGTCTTTGGCGACGCCCAGACGATGGCTGAAGGCAACAAAGCCCTTCAGGACGCTTACGGCCTTAAGGTCACAGCGCACGCCATTGTCGTCCCGGGCACGCACAGCATGTTCCAGGCGAAGAGCTCCGAGGGCTCCACGCTGGACGGCTTGAACACGCACCTCGCGATCATCGACGAGTTGCACGCGCATAAAAAACGCGATGTTTTCGATGTGGTTGAGACCAGCCTGGGTAAAAGACGCAATTCGCTGATGGTCTCGATTACGACCGCAGGCGTGGACCGTACGGGGATCTGCTATGAGCAGCGCAATGTCGTGACCAAGGTCCTTTCGAAGTCGATTCAGGACGAGTCCTACTTTGGAATCATCTACACGCTGGACCCTGAGGACGACTGGAAGACGGACGAGGCTCTGGCGAAAGCGAATCCGAACTGGGGCGTTTCCGTCCGACCGGAGGTCATCCGGGCGCTGCAAGCTAAGGCGATAGCGACGCCGGCGGCGGAAAACAACTTCAAAACCAAACACCTCGACATCTGGTGCAACGCTGATGTCGGATGGATGGACATGAAGGCGTGGGACGCCTGCGCTGACGAAAGTCTTGATGAGACGGATTTCGACGGCCAGCCCTGCTGGCTGGGTCTCGACCTTGCCTCCACTAACGACATGACGGCGAAGGTGAAGCTTTTCCATCGGACCATCGGTGGAGAAAACCACTACTACCTGTTCGGAGACTATTGGCTTCCGAGGACGGCCGTTGAGCGGGCAAAGAACAGCCAGTACCAGGGCTGGGAGTATCTGGGATGCCTGCATGTGAACGAGGGTCCGGTAACGGACTACGGGCTCATTAAGGATTCGATCCTTGAGGACTGCGGGCGCTACGAAGTTCAGTCCGTGGCCTACGACCCGTTTCAGGCCGTGCAGCTCTCCAAGGAGCTCTCGGACGACGGCGTCCCGATGGTGCTCTGCAAGCAGACGGTGGCGAACCTCTCGGATCCCATGAAGCAGTTTCAGGCGTTGGTGCTTGATCACCGCCTGCATTTCAACGGCGACCCTGTCCTCACATGGATGGTGAGCAATGTGGTCTGCCACGTGGACGCCAAAGAGAACATCTACCCAAGAAAGGAAGTCTCGGAGAACAAGATCGACGGAGTGGTGGCGGCCATCATGGCGCTCTCCCGCGCCCTGCTGAATGAAGACCACCAGGCAATGGATTTGAATGAGTTTCTTGAACTATGAAGATAGCTTCTATTTTTGGGTCCATCGCCCACTGGGCCGGATGGGGCTCGCCGATTGGCGATGTCTCAGGCCTTCAGCGAAGGGAGCCCACGGGGCCGGCGATAAGCGGCGTTCAGCCTATCCCTCCGGACCACGGGCTCCAGATGTCGGCGGTCTGGTCCTGCGTCACGCTGCTTGCTGAGACCATAGCGTCTTTGCCTGTCGTTGTTTATCGCAGGGATAGAGACGGAAATCGCACCGAGGCTCGCGATTCGCGGGTATGGCAGGTGCTGCGCAGCCCGAATGCGGCCATGACGGCGCACGATTTTTGGGTTGCGATGGGGCTGAATCGCTTCCTTCGCGGCAACGGCTACGCCCTGATCGCTAGAGACGGAGCGGGGCAGCTGGTGAGCCTCACGCCGCTCGCGGCCGATCAGATGGAAGTGGGCGTTGTCGACGGCGAAGTTGTTTACCAGTACTACAAGGACGGCAGCATCTATTACTTCAAGGCAGACAAGATCCTGCACTGGAAGGGTCTTGGAAACGGCATTGTCGGGCTTTCAACGCTTGAGTACATGCAGGCCACCACGACAGAACTCGTGAACGCCCAGAAGAACGCCACGACCATGTACGGCAACGGCAACCAGCTCACAGGCCTTCTCATGATTGATCAGGACCTGAACAAGGATCAGATCCGGCAGCTGAAGGAGCGCTATGCGAATCTGACGCCCGTGACAGGCAGTTCAGGGGACTGGCTGCATGTTTTACCGGGCGACATGAAGTACCAGCAGATTTCAATGTCGGCGGCAGACGCCCAGCTGCTTGAAACCCGGAAATTCGGAATAGAGGAGATCGGCCGCTGGTTCGGCGTGCCGAGCGCTCTTCTCAACAGTTCGGGCGGCGCCTCGGCAAGTGGCCTCGAGCAGATCATTGAAGGGTTCTACCGCTCGACGATTCAGCCGCTTTGCACGGGGCTTGAGCAGTCTCTTACGAAGACCCTATTCACCGTGGAAGAGCAGGAAACGCTCAACTGCGAGTTCAAGATGAGCGCACTTCAGAGGGCGAACATCGCGAGCCGCTATGACAGCTACAGCAAGGCCCTTCAGAACGGATTCATGACGAGAAACGAAGTGCGGAAGCTTGAGAATTTGCCGGTTGTTGATGGGGCTGACGCCCTGACGGCGCAGAACAACCTGGTGCCGCTTGACCGCCTTGGAGAACAAACGAACACCGACCAGACGCCGCTTGGGGACCCGGTGAAGCAATGAGGCGCATATGACTCAGATTATTGAAAAGACGCTCTCGCTTAACGATGTGGAGCTGAAAACAGAAGGTGAAGCGGGGATTTTCCGCGGGTACGCCTCGAAGTTCAACGGCATTGACAGCTACGGGGACACAATTCTCCCGGGGGCGTACCAGAAGGTGCTGGGCCGGATGCCGCCCATCTTTCTGAACCACAACACGATGGACCTTCCGATTGGCAGGTACACGGCGATGAAAGAGAACGTCCAGGGGCTGTACGTCGAGGGCCAGCTGACGCTGTCTATTCAGAAGGCCCGGGACGTCTATGAGGCGATGAAGGCGGGGACGATCGACGGTCTGTCGGTCGGGATCCTGCTTTCAAAGCAGGATTACGAGTGGAACGAGGCGGGCGGCAGGAACATCAAATCGGTTTCCGGTCTCCGCGAAATCTCGGTCTGCACTTTCCCGGCAGACGACCGGGCGAGGATCGGTCTCGTGAAGTCTGAAGACATTCAGAAAGCAGTTTCAATTCGAGAGCTGGAAGAGAGCCTGCGGGATGCCGGCCTGTCGAAAGCTCAGGCTCAGGCCTTTATTGCTAAGGCCAAGGAGCTGATCATCAGCGAAAAGGTTCAGAGGGATTCTGAGTCTGAGGCTGAAAAACAGGTGTTGGCAAGAATTAAGGCCATCGCCGAAAGGTTTTAACCACTAAAGGAAATACAAATGGCAGAAGATATCAAAATCGCTCTCGAGGCTCTGAACAAGATTGACGCCTCCATCGCGACCATGCAGGAATCCGTCAAGAAGGGCGAAGCCGCCCAAGCGGACGTTCAGAAGAAAATTGACGAACTGGGTGAAAAGCAGGTGCTCTTTTCCCGCCAGCTGCTCGACATTCAGCAGAAGGCTCAGAAGGCCGATGGCTCTGAAGTCGCCGACAAGTCTATCGGTGCGCAGTTTGTGAACTCCGAGTCCTACAAGCGCTTCAAGGGCGTGACCGGCGTTCGCTCTGCGTCCGCTGTTGTCGCGAACAAGGCGGCAGAAAACCCCGTCACGTCCGCGCAGGCTCACCTGACGCCGTACCGCGTCCCGGGCATCGTTCCGCTCGAAACCCGCGAGCTTTCGATTGAAGCCCTCTTCCCGAAGCTTCCGACCTCTGCTCAGTCGATCGAGTACCTCCGTGAAAAGACCTTCACGAACGGCGCCGCGACCGTTGCTGAAGCCGCAAAGAAGCCCTCGTCCGCGTTCGAGTTCGAACTCATGCAGACTCCGGTGCAGGTGATCGCCCACTGGACGAAGATCACCCGCCAGCTCGCTGACGACGCCCCGGCTCTTCAGGCTTTCATTAACGCCCGCATGATCTACGGCGTGAATCTCGCGGCCGAGGATCAGCTGCTTTCAGGCAATGGAACTTCTCCCAATCTGTCCGGCATTATGGCGACAGGAAACTACACCGCCCAGGCGTTCAAACTCGCTCAGCTGGGAGGATCCGGAGCGACGATGCTTGATCTGCTGCGCATATCCTTCGCGACCGTCAACGCCGCGGGTTACCGCACCAGCGCCGTTGTGCTGAACCCGATGGACTGGGCTGTGCTGCAGGGCCTCAAGGCCTCTGACGGTTCTTATCTGCTCGGATCTCCGGCCAACAGCTTCTCCGCCTCCACGATCTGGGGCGTGCGCGTTGTAGAGTCCGCCGCGATGGCTCAGGGTAAGTTCCTCGCCGGCGATTTCGCCCGCGCCGCTACGGTGTACGACCGCATGCAGACCGTGGTTGATATTGCCGCGCAGAACGAAGACGACTTCATCAAGAACCTCTACACGATCCGTGCGGAGCGTCGTCTTGCGCTGGCGGTTGAGCACTCCACTGCCGTTATCGGCGGCGCGCTCAGCGTTCCCACGGCCTGATAAGTCCGTAAACGCTTGACAGAGGCGGGAGGGGAAACTCTCCCGCTTTTCTTATATGCGCATTGAATTTCTCAAGGACTGCCTTTCGATGATCGGCCGCCGGAAAGCGGGCGATGTCGAAGAGGTTTACGACCCGTACGCCCTTGTGCTGATTGAGTCTGGGCTTGCCCAGGCCGCAAAGCCTGTCGCTGTGAAGCCCGTTCGGTCCCGCAGGGCTAAGGAAGAAAAAAATGAGTGACTATTTCGGCGCCGTGACGCTTGATGCCGCAAAGAAGCAGCTTCGCGTTGATTACGCCGATGAGGATGAGCTCATAGTCACCTACATCATGGCAGCGACCGCTCAGTGTGAGCAGATCTGCGGTCGTGAAATTGTGAAGCGATCAGATGAGAACGCGCTTTGTGACTCTGTTGACGATGTTCCGGAGGCTGTCAGGACATGGGTGCTTCTAACTGTGACAGATCTTTACGAGCACCGCGGGGCATCAGAGAGCCCTATTGCGACTGGCAGGCGGTTCTATGACCACCTGCTCGACGGCTATCGGATCTTTTAGGAGGCCGTATGCAGCTTCCAAAAGTAGGCGAATTGAAGCGTCCCATCGACATTTACAGCCTGGACACGAGCCCGAAGGATGCCTCCGACAGTACGAATAACCTGACGCTGAAGCTGCACGCCTGGGCGAAGGTGGAGGTGATCGGCGGGGTGAACTACTGGGGATCGGTGCAGGCGGGATATGACGTGACTCACCGCTTCATCGTCCGCTACATGGATGGAACGCGGCCTCAGGACCTGACTCATGCGACAAAGGTCCTCTACGAGGGCGTCTGGTATCTCGTGAAGCGCCTGACGGACATGAACGATGCCCACCGCTTCACGGCTTTGGAATGCGAGGCCCAGTATGGCGCTTCTTGATGTCGAGGTTCGCTTCCCGAAGTGCTTTAAGTACGCCGACTTCGATGTGAAGACACTAAAAAGCGGACTTCGGAAAGAGGGACGCGAGATCGCGCGAGTCGCAAAGAACCTTGTTCGCCAAAAGGGCGTTTCAAAGCCGGACGAATACCCGGGACGGGACACCGGCGTGCTGCAGAAGTCCATCAAGCCCAAGCCCTCGAGGTCCGGTTTTTCGGTGGTGATCAAGCCCTGGAAGACGGACCAGATGGGGAAGGATTTCTACCCGGCATATGTCTATTACGGCCACAGGGGTCCCAGAACGCGGACCGCGGCTGACAACCGGAGAAGGAAGAAGACTGCCGGGAAGAAGGTGGCCCAGCCCCGCAAGAACTTCATGGTGGACGCGACAAAGATGGTGGGCGAAGACCGCATCGAATCGAATCTCGCGCACCTGATGGACAAGGCGCTGGCCGCGAAGGAGATCACATTTAAATGAAGCTTGCACCGATTATCGAATGCCTTCGCGAGAACTGCCCGTCCTTTGAACGCCGGGTTTTCGGGGCCTACGCGTGGTTCAACATCGACGACAGCGTGAGTCCGGCGATGCCCTGTGCGTTCGTTCTCCCGTCCGGCGTGACCGCGGAAACGGCGACCACATCGACCAAGTACCGTCAGCCGATTGAAAACCACTTTTCGATCAACATATGCGTTTCGCTCACGAGCGACGACGCCCTGGGGAAAACCGGGCACGACTACCTCGAAGATCTGAAGGAAGAGGTTTTCAAGGCCGTGCTGGGGCTTCCGCTTGGCTATCCGGAGCAGACAAACCGGATCATTTATTTCGAGAGCCAGAGCGTAAATACGTCGGCTTGCAACCGCGCGAGGCTCGTCGAGACGCTCGACTTTGCCTACGGCGAGCTTTTGATGGGAAGTATTACGGCGCAGCAGCGAATCATTGACGCCCTGCCGGTTCTGCAGTCTGTAAGGCTCAAAGCTAAAGATTTTTCCACTACGGACGAGGATGACAAACTCGTCACCGCTGAACTTTTAACTAAATAAGAGGCAACTATGGCAGTTTCCTTCTCCAACATCCCGTCCGGGATTCGCGTTCCGCTTTTTTATGCGGAGCTCGACAACTCTCAGGCTAATACGGCGACGAGCGTTCTGAAAACGCTGCTGATCGGCCAGATGACAAAGGGCAAGGCCACGGCCCTTAAGCCGCAGCTTGTTTCTTCCTCCGCCCAGGGCGAAGAACTGTTCGGCCACGGCTCCCAGCTCGCGCTGATGAACACGATGTATCGCAAGAATGATACTTTCGGCGAGGTCTGGTGCATTCCTGTTGCTGATCCGACCGGGACCAAGGCTTCCGCTACGGCAACCATTTCCGGTACTCCGGCTGAGGCGGGCACGATCAATCTTTACATTGGGTCGGTGCGGGTAGCTGTCGCTGTTGCGACTGATGATACGGCGACCGCCATTGCTTCGGCCATCGCTTCTGCTGTGACCGCCAATGTCGACCTTCCGGTTACAGCCGCCGCGGCCGCCGGGGTGGTGACCTTCAACGCGAAGAACGCGGGCCTTGTCGGAAACGACATCCAGCTTGGCGTGAACCTGCAGGGCTATTCTGCCGGCGAGGAGCTTCCCGAGGGCGTGAATGTTGTGCTGACTGCGTTCTCGGGCGGGACTGGAACGCCTGATCTGGCCGGAGTGGTAGCTGCGATGGGCGAAGAGCAGTATGACGTGATTGCCTGCCCGTTTGCGGATGCGGCGAGCCTGACCACATTGGCGGAAGAGCTGAACGACAAATCCGGCAGATGGTCTCCGATGCGCCAGCTTTACGGGCACGTTTTCACGGTCAAGCGCGGCTCTGTTTCTGATCTTGTTTCCTTTGGAAAGAGCCGCAACAACCAGCACGAAACCGTCCTTGGCATCGAGTCCGCGGTGGCCTCCTCCTGCTCTGAAGTCCTCGGCGCATATGCCGCCCGGGCCGCGAGCGCTCTCAACAACGATCCCGCCCGTCCGCTTCAGACTCTGGAGCTGATTGGCGTGGCGGCGGCGCAGGCCGGCTCGAGGTTCAACCTCTCGGAGCGCCAGAGCCTCCTCACCTCGGGCATTGCGACCGAGTACACCCAGGGCGGCTACATGAGGATTGAGAGGGCGATCACGACCTATCAGACGAACGCCTTCGGGTCGGCCGACAACTCGTACCTGGATGACTGCACGCTCTTTACCCTCGCGTACATTCTGAGGGATCTGAAGACCGTCATCACGAGCAAATACCCGAGGCACAAGCTTGCCTCCGATGGCACGCACTTTGGCTCCGGACAGGCTGTCGTTACGCCCTCGATCATCCGCGCCGAGCTCATCGCCGAGTATCAGAAGCTCGAGGAGAAGGCTCTTGTCGAGAACCTGGACGCCTTCAAGGAGAACCTCATCGTGGAGAGGAACGCGGATGATCCGAACCGGGTCGATGTGCTTCTGCCGCCTGACCTTGTGAACCAGCTGAGGATCTTCGCGGTTCTCGCCCAGTTCCGTCTGAATTAAGGAGTGTTAAATGGCAAACCAGAGAATTTCAGGAACCTGCTATATCACGGTGGACGGCGAGGAGCTCAACCTGAGCGGATCCCTCCAGATCCCGGTCAACAAGTACACGCGTCAGGCCGTGACGGCCTCGGGCCGGGTGATCGGATATTCCGAAACGCCGGTCGTGCCGTCCATTTCAGGCAACTTCTACGTTGATTCGGATTTCCCGCTTGAGAAGCTGAGAACCGCGACTGACATGACGATCGTGGCGGAGCTTGCGAACGGCATGCGCTACACGCTCTCTGACGCTTTCCTCGCGGGCGACAATGCGAATTTCGCCCCGGAGGACGGAACGGTTCAGCTTGTTTTCAACGGCGTAAGAGGTGACTGGTCATGAGTCCGGTTGAGGTAAGTCTGAAGACACCGGTTAACTACCAGGGCACGACATACGAAAAGCTCTCTTTTCGCGTGCCGATCCTTGCGGACGTCCGGGCGCTCAAGATGATGGGCGATGAGAAGACCAACGCTGAGGCCTTTGATCATGTCATGCAATACGCGCAGCGTCTTTGCACAACCATAGATTCGAAGGCTTTCGGGCAGGTGACGGTTGAAGACAGCATGGCCATCGCGAAGGCGATAGCTCCTCTTTTTGGAGTGCCGCCGGTGGCTGAAAGCGATTGACGGCGTCGAGGAATCGATCTTTCGAATGGCGAGGTTCTGGAGCATGTCGCCGGAGGAATTCGGCGGCATGACTCTTGAGCGCATCTGCCAGTACGCGGAAATGACGAATAAGGTTCATGCCGAGGAGTGTGAGTGATGGCAGGGCAGGAATATTTACTGCAGACCGTTCTTCAGCTGAGGGACAATTTGTCAGCTCCGCTGAAGGATGTCCGCAGACGCATGAACGCGTTTGGAAGGTCGATTCGCGAGCTCAATCAGGCTTCGATGGATCTGGCCGGGGTGATCGCCAAGCCCTTCGCCATCCTTGCCGGCGCCGGCGGTTTTTCCATTAAAGGCGCGGTTTCTTCGTACCTCGAGCTGGCCGATGCGATTGACAAGGCTTCGATCCGGGCTGGAGTATCGGTTGAGGCTCTGCAGAAGCTTCGCTACGGGGCTCAGCTCTCTGGCATGACAGCCGATGAGCTCGACGGAGCGCTCACCAAGCTCACGTCCAACATGAGCAAGGCGGCCGCGGGTCAGAACGCCGACCTTGTGGCCATGTTTAAGCACCTTGGCATTGCGCTTAAGGACAGCAACGGGCATATCCGCAGCGCGGCCGATGTGATGAATAACCTCGCCCAGGCGGTGAAGAACAACGAATCGACTGCGGCGCGGATGCAGATTCTGACAGCGGCCTTTGGCGACAAGGTGGCAGCGAGGCTGATCCCGCTTCTCAAGGATGGGGCCGAGGGGCTCCAGGCTTTCGGAAAGCGAGCCGAAGAGCTGGGCCTTGTCATGTCGGCCGCGGACGTCAAGGCGGCCAACGAGTTCGGCGATCAGCTCTCCGAGCTCCAGTCGGTCACAAAAACGCTCTCTACCGCGATCGGATCCAGGCTCCAGCCGGTTCTTCAGGGCCTGATCGAGCCTATGGAGCAGACGATCGTCAAGTGCCGGGACCTGATTGCGACCAATGTCCAGTATTTTGTGGAAGAGCTGACAAAAGAGCTGAAAGACGTCAACTGGCAGTCAATGATCCAGGGCGCGTTTGATTCGATCCGTGCTTTCACGGACTTCATTCGATCCGTTGGCGGCGTATCGACGATTCTGAAGGCTTTTGGCGTGCTGATCGGCATGGACCTTGTGATCAAGGTCGGGGCGTTTGTGAAATCGATCGCCACAGTGATCGGTGCGCTGAGGCTCCTTGGAGTCGCGGCCATGACGAATCCTGTGGGACTTGTCCTTACGGCGCTGGCCGCCGGCATTGCGCTGGCCATCAAGTTCAAAGACACCTGGATGCCGGTGCTGGACAGCTTCCTCGACAAACTGTCCGCTGTCGGCGGTTTCCTGAAGAAGCTTTTTGGTGAAACTGAAGAGTTGTCGAGCCGTGGGAACAGGCTCTCCGACAGCTACGGCAGGCTTCCTGCGGGTTTCAGGGGCGTGGACGAAGGCGTGGTGGCAGGCAACGGCAGAGTGACCGCCCAAAGTGAAGTGCGCCTTCGCATCCAGACGGATAAGGGAACAACGGTTAGGACAGAGGGCGTTGCGTCGCGCGGTCCGATGTCGCTTACGACCGATTACAGCTATGACGCGATTCCGGGGACTGATTGATGGCTACTTTTGAAGAAAAGCTGTGGCCGGCGTCTTTCCGGGGCGTGCCGTTCAACGCAACGGCGAGCACGCTCACGATTGGCCGCCGGACGCATGTGTTTGAATACCCGCAGCGCGACAAGCCCTTTGTCGAAGACTTGGGCAAAAGCGCTCGCGAAATCACTCTGACAGCGGTTTTCGCGGGCCCCGAGTACATCACTGGCATGAACCGCCTGCTTGAGGCGATGGAGCAGGAGGGCTCCGGCGTCCTCGTCCACCCAATGCTTGGCAGCATGACGGTGACGCCCAAAGCAACGACCAAGGTCACTTATTCGACGACCAAGCTCGGGTTTTCGTCCGCCGATCTCGTTTTCGTCGAATCCGGGGACTATGTTTTCCCGACTTCCTCGAATGATACGGCGGCGGTAAGCGCCTCGGCCTCAGAAACCCTGAAGCAGAGCGCACTGGACGCATTTCTCGACAAGTTTGATCTTTCCGGCGCCCAGGACTTCGTGAAGGCGGCGGTTACGGGAAATCTTTCGAAGTTCTTCGAGCTCAGCGACTACAAGGAGCTCTGCCGGCTGTTTTCCGTGTCCGACGAGATGTCTGAGCTGTCGGCCAAGGCAATTTCCCTTGTGAGCAGCGATGTCGAGGTGTTTGCGAAGACCGTCGTCGACTCCTTCGGGTATTCGAGGCTGGCTTACAGCGTCAACAACTGGAGGCGTGTGACGAGGCTTTTGAGCCGCCTGGTGAGATCGGACGGCATGAACAACGATTACCAGACGGGGCAGGTTTCCGATGAAGAAGCGAGAACGACGGCTCAGTCTTCAACCCTCCAGTCTCTTGCTCGTCAGACGCTGCTTGCTGAGGCCGTTTCGGCGTCGGCTAAGGTTGGCGGTGATGAAGATACGGCAGAAGGCGGCATAGCCTACGAGGACATGATCGCGGTGCGCGACCAGGTTCTTGCGGCGCTCGACGCTGAGATGCTGGAGACCGAGAGCGACGATGTTTATCTGGCGCTGGAAGACGCCCGATCGGCGGTGTCTGATGACATGACGACTCGGGCTCAGGACTCGGCTCGTTTAATATCTGTTACACCTCCGGACGTACAGCCGGCCCTGGTGGTTGCCTATAATTTTTATGAGGATGCCGATCGGGAGAAAGAGATCATCGACCGCAACGGCATTCGGCACGGCGGGTTCGTCCCCGCCAGGGAGTTGAAGCTTCTGAGCCGGTGACCGCCATGAAAAAGATCCTTGCTGTTGTTGCTGCTGTGCTTGGTGTTTGCTTAAGCGTCAACGCATTTGCGTATCATCGTGTTGCAAAAGAATGGGTTGATGCAGAAGGAGTAAAGCATCAGGAACTTATCTTGGTTCCAGATCCTCCAGGAACAAAGTATGCCCCTTATAAATTGACGCGCGAGCAGGAGCTTAAAGCGGATTATGAGCGGAAATTAAAAGAAATACAGGAAGAGCAACGCTGGCGCGATGAACACAATAAGTTCGTAGAAAACGGAACAATAGGAAAATACACCAATTACTATAACCCTGTAACGAAGCAGAGTATTTTGGTAGATCCCAAAACCGGTACTATCAAAATAGATAAGCCTTAATGGGATTGGTTTAAATAGGAGCACCTCAAGAAATTGGGGTGCTTTTTTTTTTATGGCACCAGAAAACGAAGTCACACTATATATAAACGGTCGTAAATATATTGGCTGGCGGTCTGTTCAAATTGATGTCAGTGTGAATTCTTTAGTTCGCGTATGCGAACTTGGTGCGGCACGAACTTCCAATAGAACGAGTCTTTGCGATGGCATAGAAGAAGGCGCTGATGCTGTTGTTAAAATAGGTTCTGATACTGTTTTGACAGGATATGTCGTTAGCAAAAAAGTTAGCTATTCTGAAAACAGCACACAGATCCAAATAACGATTAAAAGTAAAACCGTTGATTTGGAAGAATGCATGATTCCGCCAAAAAAACCAAATCAATGGAAAAATGCGCGGATTTCTTCAGTAATAAAAACGGTGGCTGGGTATTACGGAATAGAAACAATTGATAATGGCTTAGCTAAAAACGCTCGGAATATTGATTTTTCTACCCACGAAACTATAGGCAAGGGGATCGTAAACCTGCTTAAAGCTGACAGCCTTCTTATAAATGATGATGAATTTGGTGATTTAGTTATATGCGATATTGGTCAAAATGGTGACGCTCATGACCAACTTATATATGGTAAAAATATTTTGAGTGGGTCAAGGGACCACGATATATCAAAGGTTTTCAAAACATATGTTGTTATTGGGCAAGGCACAGATCCGGAAAGTAAAAGCAAAAATCCGGCAAATTCTTTGTCTGAGCCTTCGGAAAATGCAGAGTTTCCTAGAAATAGGGTCTTGGTTACTGAACAATCAGGAAATAGAACAAGAAAAGAGCTTAAAACTAGAGCAGATAATTTAAAGTTCAATTCTGTAGGAAATGCGGATGTTTTAACCTATCAAGTGCAGGGTTGGCGGCAAAGCAACGGGGATTTGTGGAAACAAAACATGAATGTCGTAGTAAAAGACCCAATGCTTGACATTAGCCAAACGCTCTTTGTTTCAAAAATTAGCTATAAGCTTGATCAAGACGGATCTACGACAACGATGGTGCTGAAATCCCATTGGGCGTTTGCGGTGACGGATCTACCAGATGCCGAAAAAGGCAAAACGACCAAAAAAACTAAAACGAAGCAGGCCAAGAAAGGAACGACATTCCTTGCCAAAGCGGGGTCCGGCAAACTATGAGCAACGGTCTGATTGATCTGGTCACGAGAGGAGTGCTGCTGGCCAAGAACGCCGCCCGGAAGATGCGGACGGTGCAGGTGCAGCTCTTTGCCGATGACCTGCGGGACGATGTCGAGCATTTCGAACCGTACGGCTTCACATCCGAGGCTAAAACGGGGGCTGAAGTGCTTGCGGCCTCCCTGGCAGGCGACAGAGAGCACACGATCGCTTTCTGCATCACCGACCGGCGCTACCGCCCAACGGGACTCAAGGATGGCGAGGTCTGCGTTTTTGACGATCTGGGGCGAAAGGTCTACTTCTCTCGATCCGGGATCGTGGTCGAAGGCAAGGATTCGCCAGTGACAGTAAAGAGCTCTGGATCTGTGACGATTGACGCGCCCGAGACCACCATCACGGGAAAGCTGATCGTGAATGGGGACATTCAGGGCAAGGCCCAGATTTACGACTCGAAGGGCCGGATGCAGAGTATCAGGGACACCTACAACGGACATACGCATAACGGCGGCGTTAGCCCGGATCAAAAGATGTGAGGTGAAGATGATTGATTACGACAAACTGGCAGAAGATGAAGCGCAAAGACTTTTTATGAAGATTTTTGCCAAAGGCTTTGTGGCTGGTGGCGTGACGGTATTCATCTTTGTTGTTCTGCTTGTAGGCGTGATTTTTTGCGTTTCTTATTTCATGCGGTAAATCTGCGCTCTTTACCGCCGAGGAAAAGTAAAACCCAGTCAGACGGGCATCTGGCTGGGCTTTTTCGTGGAGCTTGATCAAATGATTCTGATGCTCAACGGCGTTGAGTCGACTTTGTCCGATTTTTGTGACGATGAGTTAAGACGGGCTGTGTACAACAGCCTTTTTTCATGGGCGCGGGCTTCGGATTCAGACGAGCTCCCTGGGGACTCGAAGCAGGGCTGGTGGGGTGATACCTACGCGGATGACACCGGCGATCAGTTCGGGTCGAAGCTTTGGCTGCTGGCCCGCTCGAAGGTGACTCAGGAGACGCTGCTTAAAGCGCAGGAATACGCCGCGGCGGCGCTGCAGTGGATGATCGATGACGGCATTGCCAAAAGCGTAGACGTTTCCGCAGAACGGGGAGGTGCCGACCAGCTGAATCTCACGGTCACGATTCAGAGGCCGAGCGATGCAGACCTTATCGGCATGAGGTTTCAAGACATTTGGAGCGAATGATGGCATTTGTTAGACCAACACTGCGGGAGCTGATTTCCCGCATCAGCTCGGGAATCCAGTCGCGCCTGAGCGTTCCGCAGGTGCGCAGAAGCAATGCGACTGTTTACAGCCGGGTGCTGGCAGGGGCGAGCCATGAGCTGCACGGCTTCATTGAGTACGTCTCCAAGCAGATTTTCGTCGACACGGCAGACTCCGAGCATCTCGACCGCCATGCTTCAATCTTCGGGATCACAAGGAAGGCCGCTTCGAAAGCCTCTGGAACAGTGAAATTCAGCTTTCAGGACGGCGTTGTGAACGTGCCTGTAGGGACCATTCTGCAGGGCGGAGACGAGCAGCAGTTCCAGGTGACTGTCGCTCCGGATTCGAGCGGCGTTGCGTCTGTTGAAGCTCTGGTGGCCGGCGAGGCGGGGAACATCGAATCGGGCGACACTCTCACGCTGATCTCTCCGATCGAAGGCGTGATGTCCGAGGCTGAGTCTCAGGGAATAGCGGGCGGAGCTGATGCAGAGGACGACGAAAGCCTGCGGGCCCGCGTGCTCGCAAGGCAGAGAGAAACGCCGCACGGCGGAACCTCATCCGACTATGTCCAGTGGGCGCTGGCCGTCCCGGGGGTGACTCGAGCCTGGTGCTATCCGCTTGAAAACGGGGACGGGACCGTTGTCGTGAGGTTTGTCTGCGACGATCTGGCTGACATTTCACCGACCACCGAAATGGTGAAGCAGGTCCAGGCCTACATCGACGAGAAGCGCCCGGTGACCGCCGATGTGACAGTCATGGGCCCGACGCTTAAGGCGGTCGACATCGAAATCAGCACGCTCACGCCGGACACGTCTGACGTCAGGGCGGCGGTCGAGGCCGAGCTTAAGGACCTCTTCATGAAGGAAAGCGAGCCCTCGAGAAGCATTTATCTGTCGCACATAAGAGCGGCCATCTCCGCAGCCGCGGGCGAAGTCGACCACACTCTTGTTTCCCCGACTTCCAATCCGACGGCGGGGACTAATGAGCTGCTCACCCTGGGGACGATCACATGGAACTGACGACGCAGGAAGAGTACTCCCGGATGCTGAAGCAGTTGCTTCCTCCTGGTCCAGCCTGGCCGAGGGGCGACGCCACATCCCTCATGGGCATGATGATCGAGGTTTGGGCCGAGGAGTTCAGCCGCGTTGATTCCCGAGTGCGGACGCTGATGCGAGAAGCCGACCCTCGCTTCGCGGTGGAGACGTTTGAGAACTGGCTGGACGACTGGGGATTGCCTGACGACTGCATTCGAGCCTGGTCCAGTGCCAATCAGACGACGCTGCGCACACTGCTCATGTACAAGATCAAGAACATCGGCAGGCAGGATCGGTCCTACTTTGTCGAGCTTGCAGAGATGTTCGGATACCGAATCGTCATCGATGAGTTCCGCCAGCACTCCGTGCAGTCAACCTCAATGGACGCTGTCTGCGGGGAGAACTGGCGGCACATCTGGCGGGTCGACGTAATGACAGGGGCCGGGTCGGTTATGGGGTACCACAACATGCTGGGGCCGGTGAACGAGGCGCTCGCCTGGTGGGGCGACCGACTTATTGAGTGCCTGATCAAGCGGTACAAGCCAGCTCATACCGACTTGTATTTCGGCTACTACAGCTTTGAAGGAGACAACGCGTAATGGACAGGATCTTTCTTTCCGGCGCCGTGCAGAACGAGCCCAACATTCCCGATGACGTCGACCCAGGGTATCCGACAGACGGTTCGTCCGGCGGCGGCATAGCGTCAACCGTTCCCGGGGCCATCTGGTACAACGCGGTCATGATGGAGCTGATCAACGCGATCAAAGGCGGTGGCGTTACCCCCGACAGGCATGACAATGCCCAGCTCGACGCGGCCATCAAGGCCCAGATCAAGACCGTGAATCAGGCTCTGTCAGACGCAGTGGCCCAGATTCAGGCCAAGGTGGCTCAGGTGGAAATCGTACCGGCAGGAGCCATTATGTTCTTTCCGACTTCTTCTTCTCCGAACGCGAACTGGCTGATTTGCAACGGCCAGGCGGTGAGCCGCTCGGCCTATGCGGGCCTGTTCTCCGCGATTGGGACCAAATATGGCTCGGGCAACGGGAGCACGACATTCAATTTGCCGTATCTGATCGACAAGACGGTGTGGGGCGGGCAGAGCAACGTTGGCGAGCAGAGAAGCGCCGGCCTTCCGAACATTACCGGCACCTTCCTGAACTGGACTCGTGGGAACGCCTCGGCAGACGGTTCTTTCTACGCGTCAGATGTCACAAGCCGTGGTCTGAAGGGCGGATCCGGCGGTGATGAGGGGCGGTATCACTTCGACGCCTCTCGCTCCAACGGGATTTATGGACGGTCAGGCACAGTGCAGCCTCCGGCTCTTGTTTTGCTCCCGTGCATTCATATTTAAGCTTTTAGTAGAAAGACAAGCCCCGCCCAGACGGCCATCTGAGCGGGGTTTTTGTTATCGAGAAGAAACGGTTCCCGATGAATGAAATTATACCCGTGCTGGCGGCACTTCTGCCGCTGAGAGAGGCCATGATGAAGCCAGACAAGGAACTTCCTGCTTATCTGCGAGTGTTGCGTTGGGGAGTGACGATCTTTGTTCTCGCTTACGGGATCCTGCTTATTGCCGAGAAGATGAAAAGCATTTTCTTTTAGAGGTAAAGATGAAGAGACTTTATTACTCAGACGCGTCTGACACGCCGCCTTCTCCGCCCAAGAATCCGATCACAACTCAATATCCGCAGGATGGAAACAGAGCGAAAAAGCAAATGCCGACAGTGATCGGGGCCTACTGGTATCACATGATCACCGAGGAATTCATGGCGGTGATCGAGCAGGCCGGGCTGGAGCCGTCGCTTACAAACCTGCATCAGCTGGCGGATGTCTTTGCTGACTTCAAGACGCGGGCCGCAGGGGCCGAGGCTTACAAAACAGCGGCTGAAGCGGCCGCGACCCGGGCTGAAACGGCCGCTAACGGCGTTGTCACCGAAACTGCTTCAAAGATTAAGGAAATTGACGCCGAGGGCGACAAGCAGGTTAAGGCTGTTCAGGACGCAGGATCAACCGTTTCTTCGGATATCGAGGCAGGTAAAACCGCCCTGCAGACCAAGCTCACAGAGCTGATTGCAAAGCTGGATACAGAGGGAGGAACCGAGGCCGCTTACGTGAAGCAGCAGGCGCAGGACATCCTCGATCAGATCACAACCTCTGAATCTAATGCCAAAACATACGCTGAGAATGCTGCGGCCAGCGCGTCCTCTGCTGCAACCACGGTTTCGGATGGAAAACAGGCGATAACAGATCTTCAAGCGGCTGCAACAGCGGCAGTACAGGCGCAGCAGACCACTTCTGTTAAAGCTGTGAGCGATGCTCAGAGCACCGCGCAAACCGCTGTTGCATCCGCTCAGTCCGCAGCTGTTTCTGCTGTCAAAGCTCAGGAAACGGCCAGCCTCCATACGATTGAAACAGAAATGGAAACAATTGATCTTGGAGGGCTGTCATGAAATCCAAGTATCTGCAGCTTCGCGGAGGGACGACGGATCAGAATGACGCTTTCACAGGAAAAAATCGGGAGCTTACGGTCGACACGGACGAGAAGCGCCTTCGGGTTCATGACGGCACAACGGCCGGCGGCCATCCCGTAGCGAAAGCGTCCGAGATTCCAACAAAGACAAGCGAGCTTGAGAACGATGCCTTCGAGACAAAGGCCATTCTCAGCAAGCTATCACAACTGACGGATGACGTGGGGTACTGGAAGAAGGCGAAGCTCACGAAGCTCTCTCAATTGGAGAATGACACGGGGTTCGTTGCCGGTCACTGCACCTACTGCACCTACTGTTCGTACTGCACAAACTGCACATGAGGTTTTAGATGTCTTTAAAGGAAATCTTGTGGAAGGGCGGAACTGCGGCCAAGAATGATGCCTACACCGGAGAGCCTGGTGAAATCACCATCGATACGGACAATCACCGCATCAGGGTGCATGACGGAGCGACCGCCGGAGGAACGGCTCTGGCCCTCAAGTCCGACCTGCCGACAAAGCTGTCCCAGCTGACTGACGATGTTGGAATGTGGGCAAAGGGCGCCCTGACAGCCCTGTCTCAGCTGACCGATGACGTTGGCTATTGGAAAAAGTCAGGTCTGACGAAAATCTCTCAGCTCACGAACGACAGCGGCTTTCAAACCGGGCACTGTTCGTATTGCTCTTACTGCTCGTACTGTTCACAGTGCAATAACTGCCTCAATTGCAACACGGTTCAATGTACGACCGTGAACTGCACAACCGTAAATTGCACAACCGTTAAGTGTTCTGTTTATACAGACTGCAGTTACTGCAGCAACTGTGATTGCAACTGTGATTGCAACTGCAATTGTTGTGACGCATAAGGGGCTGTTATGGTTAAGAAAATTCTTTTAAAGAGAGGAACGATCACAGCCACATCCGTCTACACGGGCAAATCCCGCGAAGTCACCGTCGACACAGACAAAAAAATCCTTGTTGTGCATGACGGAGTAACGGCGGGCGGAACAAGTCTTGCCAGGCTTTCAGAGTTGCCTACAAAACTATCTCAGCTGACAGAGGACAGCGGAATCTGGACAAAAAATGCTCTTACTCTTGCGAGCCTTACAGACGATGTTGGGTACTGGAAAAAGTCTGATCTAACAAAAGTCTCACAGCTCACTAACGACAACAAATACAAGACCGCGCACTGCTCCTATTGCAGCCATTGCACGTACTGCTCTAACTGCGGGCGCTGCAACAACGTTCACTGCAGCCAGGTTCAATGCGGTCAGGTTCAATGCAATCAGGTGCAGTGTTCGCAATGTTCAGGGCAATGCACAAACTGTAGCAATTGTAGTGGCAGCAGTGACTGCTGCGACAACTAGGGGGGATTTATGAAAAAAATAGCAGCGTGCGCCCTTGAAGACCACAATCATTTTGTCAATATTTTCGTTACTGACGAGGCCATGAGTGTTGCGCTATTTTCGCCGTATAGCGGGGACCAGGACGCGATCTCTTCTGACCAGTGCGGAACCTTTTTGAATCAGCACAACACATCCCCCTTCATGCTCAATAACGGAATCGTTGTGGCGGGAGCAGACCTCAAGGAAGGTCTGGCAGGTAAATTCATCTGCATTGGAAAAACTACGTATTTTTCCAGCCCTGTTGCCGCAAAAAATGCTTCTGTAGAGTGTTATGGGAGCGGGGAAATCACGGATCGTCGCTCCATGGCGTGGTTTGTAAAAAATGGATGGCTTTCTGCCCCGACCACTCGTAACCCGATGAGCTACTTCACGAAAGCAGGGACGATGCGCACTTTGCAGCTTGAACGCATGCAGCTTGCGGTACAGCTCATTATGCCGTTTGCCTCTGAGTCGGTGACGAGCGACTACAACAGCATTCAGTTCAACTACTCTCCCACATACGGGTATCGTTGCAACCTTCCTGTTGAAGAATTCACGCTTGAACAGCTCCAGAATCACGGGAACGGATGGTCTCCGAACCCGGTTTTGGCTCTTTCTGGTCCTGAATCGACCGAGGAAGACAAAGATGCGGAATTCTCTGTCTCCATGTCATGGGAAGACGGAACAGCAATTGAACACGATTCTGAAATTTATATTGATTCCACCGGTGGATACGTTCCTCTGCGCAGGCTTGAACTGAGCAATGGAGTGGGTAAATTCCGCATCCGGGCTCTGGGTCTCAAGGCAGGCGAGTCGTTCAAGGTGAAGGTGGGATGGCGGTATTTCACTGGTGCGGCTGAAAAGACGGTGCTCGTTGTATGATCCGGCGCCTGAATATCGTACTGGGTGCGGCATGCAATAGGCATTGCTCCTACTGTTGCCAGGCGGCTCCCGCAGACAGGTTGTCGTGCGGCAAAACAGACTGGTCGGATCTCAGAGAAAAGCTTCGCTTTTATAACGAGCGTGGCGCCTTCAGAAAGCTTGAGCGCATCAGTTTCTGGGGTGGAGAACCCATGCTTTATTGGGGCGTTGTTAAGGCGCTCTACCAGGTTCTGTGTGACGACGGCGTTTATCCAGAATCCATTTACCGTGTTGCTACAAACGGGGATCTTATAAACGAAGATTATGTGCAGTTCGCCAACAGCACCCCAGGGTGGCTGACAACGGTGAGTTGGCACGACGGTTCTATATCAGAGAGCCAGTGGTCAGTTCTGAGACGTCTTGCTAACTGCTTTATAACGGGTCTGGTCACTAGCCGGTGGAGAGATGAAATTCCTGCCATGAGAGATAAATATGAATCTCTTGGCCTGAGCCTGCCGGTACAGCTATGGCCAGTCCACCTTGTGGGCCAGTGCTCTGAGGATGACAAGCTCACCGCTAAAAGCGTTGATGATGCCCTTGAATACATTCGAATCCTTGTCGCCAACCCTCAGGACCGTTTTTCTGCGTTTCTTCGAAAAAGCATCATTGTCCATGCATCCAGGCGCGGGCGAGAGAGGCCTGATTGTGGGGACGAGTCGGTTCTAACAGTTGATTTACATGGCCGTGAATACCTATGTCAACACAATCCGGTGCCTGAGACATTGAGTTCTCATCGTCTAATGTCCGGAGCTGAAAACGTCAGAACTGGATGCCGCGAATGTGTTGCTTGGGACCATTGCGGAGGCGGATGTTTTCTTACTTCAAATCGAAAAGCAGAGTGCCGATTCTACCGGGGGTACGTTCGGCTAGGGAGATCTTTGAATGAAACTGCGTCTTAATGTTAGGGAGCGAGATGGATCGCGCCACGGGTGGGAATACGACAACGTGACGAACGAGCTGTGGCGAGAGGGCGAACTTCTTGATCTGTCGAAAGATGGGCGCTTATCACAGTATATGAGCGGCCAGACTCATAGAGGACAGGTTTTCTCCGACAGCAAGAGCAAGGATCTCTACGATCTGAGAATACAGTTAGGTCTCCGCTGCAACATGCATTGCCGTTATTGCGCGCAGTCGGATCGAGCTTTAGAGAAGGTGTGCTGGGGGCCCAAGGACGTACCCGCGTTCATCGCAAAACTCAAGGCCGGCAACGTCAATGTGACTGGCGTCATCGAACTCTGGGGTGGAGAGCCTTTTGTTTATTGGAAGACTATTAAAAATCTTGTCCCTCAGTTGCGCGAAATGTATCCCAACGTCCGGTTTGCCATGATCACAAATGGGACGCTTCTAACTGAAGACAAGATTTCATTCTGCGAGAAATATCGTATTGATCTTACATTTAGCCATGATGGACAGGGCTATCAGCTCCGCGGTGCGGATCCCCTGGACGATCCAAAAATGGTTGATCTGTGGAGGCTTGCGTTCTCAAAACTTCGCTGCAACATCAATTGCGTTCTATCCCCGGCAAATACAGATATAGAGCAGATCATTGAACACATTCATTCCCGACTCGGGGCTGTGCCTATCAACTTCGAAGGCATCATGACCCATGTAGGAGTGACAGATAAAGAATTGATGTTCTCAGACAAGCAGTTGCTCACGCTCCAAAAAAACATTTTTACAGCAATGACATCCGGACCGTGGGCTAAATTTCCGGCGCTGGAGCAGCAGTGCCGCAGCCTTATCCAGATGCTAGTGAATCGAAAGAGACTGAACCCGAGAGCAGTTAAGTGCTGCATGCATTCTCCTGATAATGCTGCAGTTAATCTCAACGGGGATGTACTTTCTTGCCACGATCATTGCACACCGGACAAGTTTGTCGGGAGGATAGAGGACCTGGAGGGCGTGGATATCTCTCGCTGTTTTAAACCATGGAGCGAGAGGCCGGAGTGCCGCAGATGCCTTGTGCTGTCCATGTGCCGCGGCGCATGCCCGCAGATCGAAGGGCTGGCGCGCACGCTCACCTGTAAGAATGAGTTCGCGTACAAGTTCGCAATCTTCCAGTCTGTGTTCTGGCTGCTGTTTGGCCTGACGCTCGAATCGTATGCGCCGGCGGAGGGCTGACCATGTGCACGACTCAGTCAAGATTTTTAGACAAGACGGCCGCCCGAATAGGCGGCTTTTTTAATTCCCCGAATCTAGCTAAGGGGGCTTTACCGATGGGAGTTGCTGGAATGGATTTTGCAGGACTGACGCTTGGCGAGCTGGTTCAGCTGCTGACTCTGATCTATACAGCGCTTCTCATCCTCGGGGCGATCCCGAAAGCGATAGCGGGCATCCAGGCGCTGAAGGATCGGTTTAGATCCAAGGGGAAGGAAGAAGAATAAAAGCAAACCCGGCGGGAGCTGGAACTCCGGCCGGGCACTAAATACACGACATAGATGGGTGGCATCTATATGGAAGATGATACCAAAGAAAGATTAGACAGGCTAGAGGCTTTTATGGATGAGCAAAGGTTGGAAAAAGTTCAGCAAGCCGCCATTGATAACTACAAAAAAGAGCGTTTCCAT
This sequence comes from Mesosutterella faecium, assembly GCF_022809315.2. Classification (NCBI taxonomy): domain Bacteria; kingdom Pseudomonadati; phylum Pseudomonadota; class Betaproteobacteria; order Burkholderiales; family Sutterellaceae; genus Mesosutterella; species Mesosutterella faecium. The sequence continues at coordinate 40,783 of NZ_JAKZJU020000003.1, forward strand.
TATTGGAAAGAGAGAGTCTTAGTCGCTTGCGCTCTTATCGGAGGTGTTCTCGGCGTAATCGGGTTCGTCCGATCACTGTGAGGACTCAGGGAGCTTTTCTCATGAATCGCTATCAAATAGCAGCCATGACCGTATCAGCCGCCACGTTGGTAGGGATCGCCGGGTACG